>JAZKXQ010000414.1:0-2607 GCA_045611725.1 Oscillospiraceae bacterium | reverse complement strand
ACATTAGTTTATTCAACAAATATTTCTGGAAATCAAAGATCATCATCAACACCATACGCATCAATTCCAGCAGGTGATTATTATATAAAAATAACTCCTGTTAATTATGCTGGTACTAAATATGTATTTACTGTAAACACTTTTATAGAGGAAGACTGGGAACTTGAAAGCAATGATACAAAAACTTCTGCAAATGTAATTGAACAAGGTACTACTTATAGTGCAGATTTGATGGATTCAAATGATATTGACTGGTACAAGGTAACTTTTACTGAAGATGATACAATGAATATCGAGTTTGAACACACTCAATTAAATTCATCACTTAGCTATTGGAAAATATCTGTTTATGAAAAAGATGGCACAACATTAGTTCATTCAGCAAATATTCCTGGAAATCAAACATTAACTGAAATATCAGATATTCAACTTACTGCTGGTGATTATTATATAAAAATAACTCCTACTAATGATTATTCAAGTATTAAATATAAGCTTACAGTGAATAAGCCTTCTGAAAAAGGTGATGTAGACGGAGATGAAACAATATCATCAAACGACGCTCTCAATGTTCTTCAAATGGTAGTAGGAACATCTGAAAATAATCCTATAGGAGATGTTGACGGTGACGGAGAATTAACTTCAAGTGATGCACTGCAGATACTCAACTATGTTGTAGGAATTATTACAAACTTTTAAATTATAATAAAAACCTCTCTTAAATGGTTCTGACAAAATCAGAATACCAAAAAAGAGAGGTTTTTGTATTAGGATTGATAATCCTCGATAAATTTTCTTAGTTTTGAATAACTTTCTTCACTTATAACGTGTTCTATCCTACAAGCATCTTCTTCGGCAGTTTCCTTGTCAACTCCTATGATTTCTTCAAGGAATTTTTTTAGTACACTATGCTTTGCGTATACATCATTTGCACGTTTTTTTCCACTTTCAGTCAGAAGTATCTGACCATCAGTTCCTACTGTAATAAATCCGTCAGCTTTTAAAATTCCAACTGCTCTGCTAACGCTTGGCTTAGTAAATCCCAGTTCATTCGCTATATCTATTGAACGTACGAAAGGACTTTTATTTGTAAGAAGAAGAATAGTTTCAAGATAATCTTCACCAGATTTATGAATAGACAATTTTTAAATTCACTCCTTTTTTATGTTCTTATGTTAATTTATTATATAATATAAAAAAATTTATGTCAATATTAAATTAACAAAAACTGTATTTTTTAAGAATATCTATTACTTCAGCGAGATTTTTACATTTTGCATAAAGAAGTTTTTCAGTTTCTTCATCAGGCTCTGAAAGGTCAGGTATCATAATTGCCTTGCAACCTGCATCATATGCTGAATGTATACCATTGGGAGAATCTTCAAGAGCAATACATTCAGAAGGTTCAAGTCCTATTTTTTTACAGGCATAAAGATATATGTCCGGTGCTGGTTTTCCGTGTTCAACCATAGGAGCTGTTACAATTTCATCAAAAAATTTGTATATATCAAGGCTTTTCAGATAGATTTCAGTTCTTTTAATATCAGTAGCAGTCGCAACTGCTTTTTTATATCCATTTTCAGTAAGGTATGTTAAAAGTTCATCAAGACCATATTTCTTTTCGATACCATTTTTATTTATATAATCGTTCATAAGCTCTATTCTGCGTTTTTTTACTGAATAGTAATCAAAATTTTCACCGAAAAAACCTCTGAATTTTTCAATTGCATATTCAGGAGCAAGACTCCTTATCTGAAGAACGTGTTCTTTTTTCATATCAAAGCCATATTCCCGAGCCGATTCTATCCAGAATTTCATAAGTAGCTTTTCGGTATCTATCATCAGACCGTCCATATCAAAAACTACGCCTTTTATCATAAAATTTTCACTTCCTGTTAATCTCATAATATAATACCCGAACAGAAAAAATTCCGTTCGGGTATATGTAAATACCATTGATTTTTTATTCTCTTACAGGCTCAAGTACTGCATAGTTATCATCTTCACGTCTGTAAACAACATTTGTTTCGCCTGTATCAGCGTTTGTATACATAAAGAATGAATGACCAAGCATATTCATCTGGAGGATTGCTTCATCGGTAGACATAGGACGCATAACAAATTTTTTACGCTTAATAACTTCAAAGCTTACTTGTTCTTCAACTATATCAGTATAGCCTTCCTTGAAAGCAGTATCTTTAAGACGTTTTGCAATTTTTGTTTTATTCTTGCGAATCTGTCTTATAATCTTATCAACCGCTGAGTCAAGTGCAACATTTTTATCAACTGCTGAACATTCAGCTCTGTAAATCATATTGTTGTACTTAACTGTAAGTTCAATTACTATAGAGCCTTTATACTCATACATAGTAATCTTAGCGTCTGCTTCATCTCCGAAGAATTTGTCTAATCTGAAATTGAGTCTGTTTTCAGCGAATTCATTGAATGCCTGTGGTATCTGCATTTTTCTGGCTGTAATAGTAATTTTCAAAGTAACTCCTCCTTTATCGTATACTATTTATTATAAAATTATATACGATTTTTATGATGTAATTATTATAGCATATTTACTTATAAATTACAAGTGTTTTTTGAAATTTTTATATA
>JAZKXQ010000413.1:0-2693 GCA_045611725.1 Oscillospiraceae bacterium | reverse complement strand
TCTTTCACGCTGGGATTTGATTATTTCGATATGTTCAGGGTTGATTTGCGGAACAACCATAGGAACATCAGCAGTAAATCTGTTAGCTGAATTGTTTGAAACAACAGCACATTCAGCCTTTGCATAAGCTTCTTCAAGAGCCTTTATTTCATCTTTTTTCATATCTACAGCACAGAATACGAAGTCAACCATTGAAGCAATTTTTTCAATATCAGCTGTAGCGTCCATTATAACAATATTTTTCATTGATTCTGGCATTGGAACAGCCATTGCCCATTTTTTAGATACAGCTTCTTCATAAGTCTTACCAGCAGAACGTGGTGAAGCTGCGAGAACCTTTACATTGAACCAAGGGTGATTTTCAAGGAGAGTCGCAAAACGCTGACCAACCATACCTGTAGCACCAATGATTCCGACATTATACTGTTTCATAAAAAAACTCCTTTTATTTACAATAATAATCTACAACTGTAGAAATTTTAAAAGATTATCAATCCTTACTTGCAATTACTTTCAATATGCTTTATAATATATTAGGTTATACTGCATATTTAAATTATTTTTCAGCTTGTAAGAATAAAATAATACAATTGATAGGGATATTAAAAAAACTGGTAAAGAAACCAGTTCATCATAACATTATAGTAAAAGAAATACAGACATATTATTAAAAATTATGCCGATAGCTCCCCACCATAATGAATGATGACAGTTATATGCCTTTTAAACATATACCCAGAAAACATAATTTACCTTTATGAGTTCTTCGGCGACTTTGCCTTTTGCTGTCATATATGCAGATGGTAAATAATCCAGATGACAGTTAATAATCTCAGTCGCACCTCTATCTGTTATAATAATATCATTTTATTATATTATTGTCAACAGGTTTTTTATAAAAAATTTAAATTCAGGAGGATTAAATGAAAAAATCTGATTTTTATTATGAACTTCCTCAGGAGCTTATTGCACAGACTCCTGTTGAACCGAGAAATTTTTCAAGAATGATGAATTTTTCAAGAACTGACGGGAGTATAAAACACGACCATTTCTATAATTTATGCGATTACCTTAAAAAAGGTGACTTGCTGGTACTTAATAATTCAAGGGTAATTCCTGCACGTCTTTACGGTGAAAAAAAGGATAACAATACATTTATAGAATTTCTTCTGCTTGAGCAGACTGAAAAGGATATATGGGAGATACTTTGCCGACCAGGAAAAAAAGCAAAAATCGGAACTCGCTTTGTATTCGGAAACGGACTTCTTGAAGCTGAAGTAACTGACATAAAAGACGATGGAAACAGAGTTGTAAAATTCAGCTATGAAGGTGACAGCATATTTCCTATACTTGAACAGATAGGACAAATGCCACTTCCACCATATATTACGGAAAAGCTTGAGAATAAAGAACGTTATCAGACGGTATATTCAAAGGAATCAGGCTCGGCGGCAGCTCCTACGGCAGGACTTCATTTTACTGAGGAAATGCTTCAACAGATAAAGGATATGGGAGTAAATATTGCATATGTAACGCTTCACGTTGGACTCGGAACATTCAGACCTGTAAAGGAAGATGAAATTACAAATCATAAAATGCATAGTGAACACTATTATATGCCACAGGAAACAGCTGACCTTATCAATAAGACAAAGGCAGAGGGTGGACGTGTTATAGCAGTTGGTACAACTTCCTGCCGAACTCTTGAAAGCGTTGGGAATTTCTATGATAGTATTCACGAATGTGAGGGATATACAGATATTTTCATATATCCGTCATATAAATTCAAAGTAATTGACGGGCTGATTACAAATTTCCATCTTCCTGAAAGTACATTGATTATGCTTGTATCAGCATTTGCAGGATATGAAAACACTATGAATGCATATAAAACAGCAGTTGATGAAAAATACAGATTTTTCAGCTTTGGTGACTGTATGTTGATACTCTGATATAATAAATTGATTTCTTGAAGAAAACAAAAATATTAAAATTAAAAGTTTTTGGTTTCGCTTTTTTCAAAAAGCGAACAGGGTGTGGGACGGAGTCCCACTATCATATTTTAAATTGAAAATAATATAAATCAGGAGAAATTAAATGTTTACATTATTAAAAAAAGAAAATAAGGCAAGACGTGGAACTCTTGAAACTGTTCACGGAACTGTACAGACTCCGTGTTTTATGAATGTAGGCACAGCAGGAGCTATAAAGGGAGGAATTTCCTCGCCAGACCTTGAAACTTTAAAATGTCAGGTTGAACTCTGCAATACCTATCATCTTCATTTAAGACCTACTGACAAGGTTGTAAAGGAAATGGGCGGACTTCATAAGTTTATGAACTGGAAAAGACCTATTCTTACAGACAGTGGTGGTTTTCAGGTATTTTCTCTTGCAAAACTGCGTAAGATTAAAGAGGAGGGCGTTTATTTCTCATCTCATATAGACGGAAGAAAAATTTTTATGGGTCCCGAAGAAAGTATGCAGATACAATCAAATCTTGGTTCTACAATAGCAATGGCTTTTGATGAATGTGTTGAAAATCCTGCAACTTATGAATATGCAAAACAATCCTGTGAAAGAACTGTAAGATGGCTTGTAAGATGCAAGGAAGAAATGGCAAGGCTTAATTCCTTACCTGATACTATCAACAAAAATCAGATGCTTTTTGGGATAAATCAAGGCTGTACTTTTTA
>JAZKXQ010000412.1:0-2329 GCA_045611725.1 Oscillospiraceae bacterium | reverse complement strand
CTTGATAATCGTTCTTGTTTCCGGATTCATTGTAGTTTCCCAAAGCTGTTCAGGGTCCATTTCACCAAGACCTTTATATCTCTGAACTTCAACCTTTGCAGTATTTCCATCTGGAGCAAGTTCAGCAATACATCTGTCACGTTCTTCATCAGAGAATGCATAAAGAGTCTTTTTACCTCTGAAAACCTTGAAAAGAGGAGGCTGTGCAAGGTATACATTGCCATTTGTAATCAGAGGACGCATAAATCTGAAAAAGAACGTAAGAAGAAGTGTTCTGATATGAGAACCGTCAACATCGGCGTCAGCCATAATTATAACTTTTCCGTAACGGAGCTTTTCAATATTGAAATCCTCTCCAAGACCTGTACCAAGTGCAGTTACTACAGGCATAAGCTTTTCATTGCCATAAATCTTGTCAAGGCGTGACTTTTCAACATTAAGCATTTTTCCCCAGAGAGGAAGTATAGCCTGATAACGTCTGTCACGACCCATTTTTGCAGAGCCTCCCGCTGAATCTCCCTCTACGATATAGATTTCAGTAAATTGTGTATCGTGTTCTGAGCAGTCTGCAAGCTTACCAGGGAGCGAAGAACCTTCCATAGCATTTTTCCTTCGGGTAAGTTCACGGGCTCTCTTGGCAGCCTCTCTGGCTTTCTGAGCGGCAATTGACTTATCAAATATAGCTCTTGCGTCAACAGGATTTTCCTCAAGATAATTCATCAGCTGTTCCATAACAAGACTTTCAACAAAAGGCTTTACCTGATAATTTCCAAGACGACCCTTTGTCTGTCCCTCAAATTCGCAGTCAGTAAGCTTTACTGAAATTATTGCAGTAATACCTTCTCTTACATCATCACCGAGAAGCTTTTCACCATCTTTGAGGAGTCCGAATTTTTTACCATATTCGTTGATAACCTTTGTAAGCGAATTTTTAAAGCCTGTTTCGTGGAATCCACCATCGGGAGTATGAATATTATTTGCAAATGAGAGTATGACCTCATTGTAGCTGTCATTGTACTGGAGAGCTATTTCAGCTGATGTGTCACCTTTTTCACCGGATATATATATAACCTTTTCAGAAAGGGATTCAAGACCTTTTGTTTTATGAATATGTTCAACAAACTGTCTTATACCACCCTCATAGTAAAGAATTTCTCCCTGATGATTTTCAGCATCTCTGAAGTCATTGAAAGTTATCTTTACACCTGCTGTCAGAAATGCCTGTTCACGAAGTCTTTCAAGAAGTGTTTCATAATTATAAACAGTAGTTGTTTCAAATATTTCAGCGTCAGCCTTAAAGCGTACAGAAGTACCTGTTTCAGAGGTTTCTCCGATAATTTCTATAGGCTTTTCATAATTTCCCTTTTCAAATCTCTGGAAGTGAATATTTTTTCCGTCCTTTACAGTAAGTTCAAGCCATTCTGAAAGGGCATTTACAACGGAAGCACCTACTCCGTGAAGACCACCAGAAACCTTATAGCCACTTCCACCGAATTTTCCACCTGCGTGGAGAATAGTATAAACTACAGTAGCGGCAGAAATTCCTTCAGTAGGGTGAATACCTGTAGGTATACCACGACCATTATCTGAAACTTCAATAACATCTCCCGGAAGAATATTAACTTTTATCTCTGTACAATAACCTGCAAGAGCCTCGTCAATAGCGTTATCAACAATTTCATAAACAAGGTGATGAAGACCTCTTTCACCTGTTGAACCGATATACATACCCGGACGCACTCTTACTGCCTCAAGACCCTCCAGTACTTGTATATCATTTTCGTCATAGTTCTGATTTACAGACATATTAAATCCTCCAATTTTTTAATTCCGCACTCTGAGCAAGTCTTTTTCTGAGGACAGACGCAGAGATACGGGAGATGTATACAATTTTTCTTTTCTGAGCGTTAACGCATACTATGAAGCTTTTGGGCATTTCATAGGAAACGGTGACAACCTGACCATTTTCACCGGCACAACGCAGAAACTCCTTGGTATTTTCTATAGTAGAAGTTTTTTCTATATCAAATATTCCAATAATTTCATCAGATGAAACCGAGAAATTATCGCCTATATGAAGAAACATATATTTTTCCTCCCTCGCTTTTCTGAAGAAAAGCGAGACAAAAAACTTTAATTTTTCTATTTTGTTTTCTTCAAGAAATTAATTTTATTTAACATTATCTACTTAAACCAACTTTTCGAGCCAGTAAGCAACAAATTTTACTTAACTTTGCAACGAAATAAAAGTTTTTTGCCTACTTTTTTTCAAAAAAGTAGGTCAGAAGTCGGGGGCCAAGCGGTCTTAGGGAGACAAAGCCCCAGGGCA
>JAZKXQ010000411.1:0-3476 GCA_045611725.1 Oscillospiraceae bacterium | reverse complement strand
AGAACATTCCCATATAGAAGAATGTTACAGCGTTGCTGATGAAGAACATACACATATATCTGAATGTTATGAAATGATATGCAGTCAGGAATATGAAGAACACATACATACAGAATCCTGTTATATTATTCAATGCGAGGAAGAACACGAGCATACAAATTCCTGCTATCTTATTCAGTGCGAGGAAGAACACGAACATACAGAATTATGCTATGCTGTACAGTGTAATGATGAGATACACGAGCATACAGAGGAATGTTATAATCTTGTTTGTACTATAGAGGAACATACTCATATAGAAGAATGTACCCAGCTTATATGCGAAATTCCGGAACATATCCATATTGAAGAATGTTATAAGGGTAAAATTAATAGTAAAAATATAATCTTATATGATAATGTTTCTACTGCATCTAATGTTGAGTACTTTGAAAATTATCTTACTTCAGCTCCTGACAATGCAATGAATTTTAGTAATTATGTTGTTAAAGAGAGTAATGACCGTGACAAGTTGTTTACAGGTGTTTATGAAGGAAATAAATCAGATTGTACTAATGATGAAGTAACACTTAAGTTTAAAGTATCATATTCTATCGATTCAACTGGTGTAACAAGTATTAAGAACAATCCATATATTTATTATCAACTTCCCGAAGGTATGAAAATTGCTGAGGATTCTGAATATTATGGTCAAGATTGTAAAGTTATAGATACCAGTTATAGTACAACTGAACCATCTGGATATTATTCAATAGCTGGTTCTCTTATTGTAATAAGGTTTACAAGTGATTATGTTGCAAATATTGGTAATAGTCTTAGTGGTGGCATTATGTTTAAGGCGACTGTAAGCAGAGCAAATACAAAGGAAGGCAATGTAACTCTTGATTTTGGAAATGGAATAACTGAAGAAATAAAATTTTATGAAAAAAATTTTGCTATGGAAAAGTCAGGTAAACTCGTTAATAACAAGGACGGAAACCCTTATATTGAATGGACTATAAAAGTTGACAATCCAGTACCAGATGTAAATTTTAATGGGTACAAACTTGAAGATGATATGTTAAAAGACGCTTATGACATTAATATTTCCAGTGATAACAGTAATGCATTAACTATCACTGATGGTGTAGGAACATTCGGGGATTTTGGAACAGACAGTTCAGTAACAATTACTTATAAAACTAAAATAGAAGATGAATATATCTATAAAGCAAATGGTAGTACAATAACAAACAATGCAAAAATAAAAAATGGTGATACAGATGTAGTGTCAGATTCAGCAGAAGTAACTGTAGACCCTGCAACTACAATAACAAAAAGCGGAAAACCAGATTATCAGACAACCGGAAATATAGGTATGAAAATACATTGGACTGTAACTCTTGAAAGTAATTACAATAAATCTCTTGCAGGATATGTAATAAAAGATGACTTGTTTCCTACTGATGCAAGTGAAATAACAGTTGTCGATTCAAATAATCAAGCAGTAAAACCTACTGTTACAGACGGGGTTATTACTATTGGGGAAACTTCTGCTACAAAAATAACCATTAATTACAAAAGCGAATCTGCTTATGATAGTGCCGAGCGTAAAGGAGTAAATAAAAATACAGCATCATTTGTCTATCCAGGTAGTTCGGAAGAAAAGTCCACAGGAGAAATATCTGTAGAGTATAAACCAGTTGGTGGTTGGAAAAAAGGTTATGTACCTGGTGGCGAAGAATATGTAAAATGGGTTATATATGTTCACAAACACAATGGTAATAACAATAGTCTGGAAGGCTATACAGTATATGATGATAGTTTTAAATATGCAGAAAATTTAACTGTATATAAAGATGAATATCAAACAGATTCATCAGCGATAACTTATGATTATAGTTTTAATGAAGCAAAGGATACATTAACTATTAATTCAGACTTTGCTAAAGGATTTCGTATAGAATATACAGTTCCTTTTGATACTATTTATAGTCAGCTTAGTGATACTGATAAGCAAACATATGATACTGGAGAACAGATTGAAATAACAAATACAGCAACAGTAAAAGCAATAGCAGAACATAGTAGTATTGAAGTAGAACTTTTAAATACTGCTCAGAATAATAATAGGGTATCTATTAAGAAAATCCCCTCTGTTGCAAAAACTATTAATGGTAGCAATTCATATTCAGAATCTGGTATTGAAGATACAAAAGAGGTAGAATGGGTTGCAACTATAAAACCTCAAAAGTCGGGAAAATTTGAAAATGTAACTTTTACTGATGCAATGACATCATCAGCTGGAAGTCATTATATGACTGACACACAGAAAACAGAAATTGTTGTTAAGGCAAAAAAATCAGATACTGATTATGCGATAATTACTAGTGGTTTTAATGTAAATGCTACATATACAGATGGTAAAATAACAGGATTTACAATTACATTTATTAATAGTGAACTGGACACTAATAACTATGTAAAAGCACAAATTGTTTACAAAACAACAATTGATGTTACCAATGTTGCTACAAATACACAAGTTGACTTTTGCAACAGTTCAGATTTTGATGAAGTTACTTCTGAGGTTACATATAAATATACCAAAGTCGAAGAAGTTATTGAAGAAGAACCAACAACATCTTATTCAAAAGCTTATGTTGATAAGGACGGAAATATACAAGAAAGTAAAAATATTGAAATTCTCAAAGATAATCTGGAAAAAGTTACACTTAATGATGGTATAGAATATTATGTGTTCTGCTATTATATTATGGGTGGAGAGAATAAACTAAACTATACTTTTAATGATACTTTTCCAAAAGATTTTAAACTGTGTACTAATAGTGATGGTGAAAAATATAAACCTCGTACAACAGGCGAAATAGGTCAGTATACATTTACTGGTTTTCTTCAAGACAATCAGTATAGTTGTGAATATAATTCAGAGTCTGATAATATTGCTACATTTATTGTAAAAGATGTTTACACACTTAGATACTATCTTAAAATTTCTGTTACTTATTTTGAAAATCTGATGAGTAGTAATGGTAGTGTAGAAATACCAAATACTCTTTCAGATACAGAAAATACATATAATGATACAGTAACAGTAAAAGTGGTTTCTGAACTTGAACCTGAAACACCATCAATAAATTACGATTTTGATATTGCAAAAACTTATATTGAAAACACTGAAAATTATGATGGAAAAATTTCTTATACTCTTGATATTAATCCAAACGGAGATACTCTTACAAATAACGGAAAAATAGAAGTTGATGATTTGTTTAAAACTATAAGTTATGTTGATTCCTCTGCAAATAGTTATCATAACAGTGGATTTCTCGATGTTCAGCTTGATTCCATTGATGTTTACAAAGTAAATAAAAGAATAGAGGAAAATGAAGTGGTTGAAACTGAAACACTACTTGATAGTAGTCAGTATTCATATCTCTTTAATCCGAGTATTGAACGTGATGAATTAGTAGAAG
>JAZKXQ010000410.1:0-3625 GCA_045611725.1 Oscillospiraceae bacterium | reverse complement strand
TGTTGATTTTTTTACTCCAAACAATTCTTTATATTCATTATCTTTTAATTTTGCTATTCTTTTTTCATTGTCCATTTTTATCACCCAATATATTTTATCATATTAATATGATTTTTTCAAGGTTATTAAACAGGTCTAATAAAGAAAAAAGTTAAGATTATAATTTTTATAATTATTGCTTTATTTATTATAATTGGTTTATATTGTGGTCTGATTGTTAGAAATTATGTTATTGAAACTGATAAAATAAATAATCCTATAAGAATTGCATTAGTTACTGACCTTCATTCCTGTAAATACGGAGAAAAACAGCAAAAACTCATTGATGAAATAGATGCTCAGAAACCTGATGTCATTATGCTTTCGGGAGATATTTTTGATGATAGAGTTGAAGATACAAATTCAGAATATTTTATACAGGGAATTTCCGAAAAATACCCTTGTTATTATGTTACAGGCAATCACGAATACTGGAGTGGTCTGGAAAATTTTAATATAAAAATGGATATTCTAAAAAAATATAATATAAATATTCTTTCAGCAGAACTTGAAACAATTAATATAAACGGAGAAACTATAAATGTATGTAGAGTTGACGACCCCGATGGTTATACAGTAATTGACGATTCTGAAATATTTAATAAACAAGTGGACTTCTAACAAAGATATGTGCAAAGCTTATAATGTACCTTACTCTACATTTATGCGTAGACTGAAAGATGGGTGTACCTTAGAGCAAGCATTAACCCCCAACACTTTTAAAGTGGAGTTTAATGGAGTTATTTATGATGATGAACATAAGATGTGTGAAGCTCTTGGTGTAAATTATTATACCTATCGCTCCAGATTAAGACTTAGTTGGGATAGAACACAGGCCATACTAGGTAAAAAGAAAATAAAAAGAAGAAATATTAAAAAATAAGGAGGAACTCTTTATGACTACTAATGAGATTTATAATGATCTAACTTCACCTCGGTTTTTTAAACAGCCATTATTACCTTATGTAATCATAATAATTGAGCAGGCTGTATCAGATATTTGTGTAGGTGAAACTTATATTACACTCGATACTTACAACCATTTTAAGAATGAGGATGGCGATGAGTGCTTTAAGGATATGAATCTAACGTTTACTAGTTATGTAGCTAACATAGATGTAAATATTCATCTAACCGAGGAATATCCTATAATAAATCCTGACTGGAAAGAAACTGAATGGTTAGATGACAATAATGTAAAACACATTGATATCTACATTGTAAAAGACAATGTTAAAGAAAAGAAATCTTACATAGATTCTAATCTTACTTTCAATGTAATCCTCTAAACCCGTCTAACTGCTGAAAGGAGTATTATGCAATATCCTTATATCGACAAATTCCTTGAAACTATAAATACTAATCTCAATCTATATAATCTATATGTTATACCCGAGTATGAAATTTATAAAAATTTAAATAATGCCTCAGAGAGTGATAAACGCTGGCACGAATATGAACTATATATCTTTGAGTTGCAAGCAGAAATGGAAAAGGAAGGAACAACACTCGAAACCCTCTCCAGAGAAAAAACAGTGCGAGATTATTATAATAATATGATAAACTCATATGAAGAGGGCGTTCGAGAGGGACTTAAAAAGTTACTTGATGACTTTATACCTAAATTACAAGAACAAGGCAAAACACCTGAGGAAATTGATAAGTATCTCGAAGATCTAACTGCTTTTGACTGCAAGAACATAGTGACTAGATTCAAGAATGCTATACAAAAACGCTATGAATTTTACAAGAAAGCTCACGGAATAAAATAATAAAGGAGAATTTTTTATGATTACAGGAAATATTACTAAACAAATAAAAATACTGGTGCTTTATGTTATAACAACAAAATACAGTAAACCTGTACCACCTTTGAATACACCCCCAACATTTACTACTGATATGGTAGAAAATGAAATACAGGGTATGCCAGGAAACATTCCTGCTACTTGGCAAAATATAAATAATGGTACCACATTATTTAAGACAACTGTTTCTAGAGTACTGAGTGAATTAAGAACAGCTGGTGTTATTGAATCAGTTGGCAAAAACTCTCAGAATGCCAACCTTTATCGTATTGTGATATTAACTGTATCTAGCGTCACAGCCAAAGTTGTTAATTCTCTGGCTGATGTAATTGATATGAACGTTATTGCTCGCAAAAAGTTCAAAGATGGCAAAATAATAGATCCTACTAAGGTCATTTTCAAAAAGAGTAGTTATAATAGTGCAGGCATATCTGTAAGAGACGATGATATGATTGAGATTAATCTTGTCGCAGTAATTCTTGATGCTTTGCTACAAGAATTAGCTAATATAACTAACATTGATGATTCCGATGATAGTTTTGGTGCTGATACTGATATCAGCGATGAAAAGGTACAGCCATTATTCAACAGTGATACTGTACGTTTATTAGATCCAAACAAAGAGTACTGGACATTTTAGCAATGTCCAGTGCATCCTCTAACGTCATCTAAAAGGAATGGTTAACTATGCATTGGTATGAACGAATAAATTATATCGATAGAGTGCGTAAATGTTATTATTGTAGGGGAATTGGCTGATAAAAACGATTACTATACAGTATTGTTATCCCATAGACCAGAATTTTTTGAACTTTATACGGAATATAATTTTGATTTGGTTTTAAGTGGTCACGCTCACGGAGGACAATGGAGAATACCATACATATTAAACGGATTGTATGCACCAAATCAAGGAGTATTTCCAAAATATGCAGGTGGAGAGTATACAGAAAACAATACAACTATGATTGTAAGCAGAGGTCTTGCAAGAGAATCTACTTTATTACCAAGGTTTTACAACCGTCCCGAATTGGTTATAATAGATTTGCAGTAAAAAATGGATATAAAAAACTCAGGAAAAATCTTGAATTTTTTATGTATTAAAATTGCAGATATATAAACGGATTAAAAGTAGATGATGAAAGGGAAATAATGCAAAGTACAAGCATTACGAGAGTACCTGCATATGATAAATATTCATATTTTTCAGAATTGAATTTTTTCTGTAATTTTGGTAAAACAGGAGTACTGAAAATTATACCTGCGATGAGAGTAAGCAAAAGTACAGGGTTAAGCTGTGCTGAAAATACTGCAAATGATTGTTGTGTCATACTGAAACCTGTAAACATTTCTTTTATAAAAATCCAAGCCTGAGAAAGATTTTCGGCTCTGAAAATAACAAATGTTACTATAACAATGAGCATTGTATAGATATGCTTTAAAGGTTTGAATTTTATCCTTCTTATTGGAATTATTTCATAATTTTCAAGCATAAGGAAAAATCCGTGTACAAGTCCCCATACTACAAAAGTCATATTTGCTCCGTGCCAAAGACCAGTTAAGAAAAATACTATTATTTTATTGACAGCAGTTCTTAATTTTCCTTTTCTGTTTCCTCCGAGAGGAATATATAAGTATTCCTTAAACCACGATGAAATTGAAATATGCCATCTTCTCCAGAATTCCTGCATACTGTCGGAAATATACGGATAATTGAAATTTTCCTTAAAATCAAATCCAAGCATTTTCCCAAGACCTATAGCCATATCACTGTAACC
>JAZKXQ010000409.1:0-2056 GCA_045611725.1 Oscillospiraceae bacterium | reverse complement strand
GCTCATCTGGTAGAGTGCCACCTTGCCAAGGTGGAGGTAGCGAGTTCGAGCCTCGTAATCCGCTTCATATGTTCCGTGGAAGTATCTGCGGCATAGTCGGGCTTCTGATTAATTTCAGAAGCTTTTTCTATTATATTTTTTTGCAAAGGAGAGTTCTATAATGCTTAATATCCCCTCACCTGTCCAAACTGCTCTTGATATGCTAAATAATCACGGCTATGAAGCTTATATAGTAGGCGGTTGCGTCCGTGACTTTATACTTGGAAATACTCCTAATGATTATGATATAACAACTAATGCTGTTCCATCTCAAACTGAGGAAGTGTTTAAAAATTTTCGTATAATTGAAACAGGCATAAAACACGGTACTGTTACTGTTCTTATAGAAAATATGGCTCTTGAAATAACTACTTTCAGAATTGATGGAGAATATGCAGATAACCGTCACCCTCTCTCTGTTTCATATACTTCAAGATTAAGCGATGACCTTGCAAGACGTGATTTTACAATGAACGCTATTGCATATAATCATATAGATGGTTTTAAAGATTATTTCAATGGTCAAAAAGATATATCCGAAAAAAATATAGTCTGCGTAGGAAATGCCAAAGAACGCTTTAATGAAGATGCACTTCGTATAATGCGTGGGATACGTTTTTCATCACAACTTGGATTTGAAATTGAAAAAAATACATCTGATTGTATTTTCAAGCAGAAAAATCTTTTAAAAAATATATCAGCTGAACGTATCCGTGTTGAACTGGATAAACTTGTTACAGGAAAAAACGTCTACAATGTTCTTATGAAATACAGCTCTGTACTTGAAGTTTTTATTACTGAAATTCATAACTGTATTGGTTTTGAACAGAAAAACAAATATCATCTTTATACAGTATGGGAACATACTGCCGTTGCCGTTGCAAATTCCTGCAATGATAGAATTGTACGCCTTGCATTACTTTTTCACGATATAGGAAAACCTTTTTCATATCAAGAAGATAATGGTTGTCTGCATTTCAAAGGTCACGCCACTGTAAGTGCTGAAATGACTGAAAAAATTCTGAAAAGATTAAAATATGATAATGCAACAATAAAAAGTGTAGTTACTCTTATACAACATCACAGTGATGCTCTTGATACTAAAAGAGCAGTAAAACGTGAACTTGCGAGGATTGGAGATGAATTATTCTTCCAGCTTATTGAAGTAAAAAAAGGTGACGATATGGGGAAAAGAACATTTTGTCAGAAAAGAATTGCCACACTTGACAAAATAAAAGAGGACGCTTATAAAATTATAGAAACAAGACCTTGTTTAAGTTTAAATGAACTTCAGATTAATGGTAATGACATGAAAAATCTTGGATATAATGGAAAAGAAATCGGAGATATTTTAAATCTTATACTTAACAAAGTGATAGATGAAGAACTTGAAAATAATTATGAAGATTTAATAAAATTTGCTGATTTAAACAGAAAAAAAGAGTGAGAATTTACTCACTCTTTTTTTGATATTATTTACTTAAACAAACCTTTCGAGCAAGTAAGCTATAAATTTTTCTTAAATTTACAATAAATCAGAGGTCGGCACTACCGACTTTTTTCATAAAGTGAAATATACTGAAAACCATCAAGCAAATTATCTATATAATTAAAAGCCATACTTGTACCTTTTGCTACACAAGATACCGCATCTTTTGCTACACGGCACTTTATTCCGAGTTCATTGTATATAAGCTCCCCTATTCCCTTCATCAAAGCTCCTCCACCAGTAAGCAATGCACCTTTTCTGCAAATATCTCCTGCAAGTTCGGGAGGAGTCTTTTCAAGTACTAAAGAAATTGAAGCGAGTATATCCTCCATATCGTCTTTTATAGCATAATATGCATCAAGCTCACTGATTTTGAGCTGTTCTGGAAGACCATTTACAATATTTTTTCCTCCTACCTCGATTGTACGCTTACTATCGGGATTAAAAACATTAGCAAGATGAATTTTTATATATTCAGCAGTCTTTTCACCGATAAGCACTTTATATCTGTTAAGAATATATCTTTTT
>JAZKXQ010000408.1:0-1479 GCA_045611725.1 Oscillospiraceae bacterium | reverse complement strand
TAAATATTTTCAATGCTGATTTATAATCATATCCAAGTAAAAAAGATGCGAATATCATAAATAGAGCAGTTATTCTTGAGGGGATAAAATTAAAAATATCGTCCATATATGCACTGAATTTTCCGAGGAAGATATATTTTTCATTTTTATAGCCTACCATTGAATCAAGTGTATTTACTGCCTTATACATAAATCCAAGGGGAGCTCCTCCGATAAAAATATAGAAAAGGGGAGCAGTTACTCCATCAGAAGTATTTTCAGCAACTGTTTCAATTGTAGCTTTTATTATTTCCTGTTCATTAAGATTTTCAGTGTCACGTCCTACAAGATATGAAAGAAGTTTTCTTGATTTTTGCAAGTCATTATCTTTAAGTGCATTATAAACTTTAAGGCTCTCTGTTTCAAGGCATTTTCCTGCAAGTATCTGATAATTCCAGAAAGTCTGTAAGATAAATGAGAGGACAGGGCTTATTTCCTTTAAAATATTTATTGTAAAATAAGGGATAAAAAATGATGTTCCGACAGTTACAATCCAAAGAATAAAACCTGCAAAAATCATACATTTTTTGTTGTCAGGAAATATTTTTCTTAAAAATTTTTCGCATAATGAAATTAATTTTCCTATAAAAACAACAGGGTGAGGGAGATTATACGGGTCGCCGAAAATACGGTCAAGAATAAAAGCAATAATTATACTTAATAAAAAGCACATAATGTAAAATTCTCCATAAAAATTGAAAGCCTGAAGTATAAAATAATAATACAACAGATTAGTATTATTAATTTCAATATCAGGCTATAAAATTTATTCACAAACTATAAAAATGCATACAAAACTTACGGTTTTGTTTGAATTATTGCTGTATATGTGAACACTTTCTGTTTCAAAGCTGAAAATATCATTTTTACCTATAACATTTATGGAGTTATTAGCATTTATTGTTAATTCTCCGTCAAGTATACAGATATATTCCCTTGTTTTTTCTCCGTGCCCTCCACTTGTATAGACTCCTCCAGGGTGTATATCTATTCTGTATATTTCAAATTTCTTATTGTCTTCATATGGAAAACAGGTTCTTACAGAATATTGTCCTGGAATTTCTTTTATTGGAATCAATTCATTTACTTTTACAAGACAACATTCTGATTTTGGTGAAGCTATCAGTTCATTGAAACCTATTCTCAATCCACTTGCTATTTTTCCAAGAACGCTTATCGATGGGTTAGCGTCACCTTTTTCAATTTGGTAAAGCATACTTTTACTTACGCCTGTCTGTTCAGAGGCAACATCAAGACTCATTCCTTTTGACAGACGAAATTTTTTTAAATTTACTGAAATATTATGAGATATATAATCCATATTTACTCCTTTTGTTAAGATTATTTTTTTAACATAGTTATAATTAATTATATCATATTTTTTGATTTTAGTAAAGACTTTGACTAAAAAATAATAATTATCAATAATTTTAAAAAAAA
>JAZKXQ010000407.1:0-11839 GCA_045611725.1 Oscillospiraceae bacterium | reverse complement strand
GACCACAACAAAACGTGAATCGGTAAATTCCTGACCGCAGGTTGAAAGAGCGATAAGCTTGTCGCCGTATTTCACATCTACATCATTCAGGATAAGAGTACGTCTTTTAATGCCGTTTACATATTCATAAAATTCCTCTGCGTTATTGAAATCTATCTCATTATAGTATTCAAAAACATCGCCTCTGTCAACATTTGCATCAGCAATAAAGCAACCGAATATTTTATAGTCGGCTTCTTCATAGTTTGAGGAAAGCTTGATTATCGGGTGTTCCTTATAGAACGAAACGAAATCATCTTTTTTATATTTTCTCAAAGTACCAAACATTGAGCCGTCTTTCATATCGTGTCCGTATATTATAAGGTTGTCCGACTGTTCTTCAGCATTGAATTTATTCCTCCAGTCAAGGAATATAGCTCCCGCCTTTGCCTGTTCGTTCATAAAGTTTATATGAAGGTAATGTTCGCCCTCCTTTGCAGTAGGACGCTGAACTATTGGATAGCTTATATCCATTCCAGGAATTTCGATAAATCCCACTGTATCGGGATTTATTGAGAGAAGATATTCTGCACCTGGCAACAGTTTTGGTTCTTCATCTTCAATCTGTTGCTGTACATCAGTAACCTGTGGTTCTGTTTCGACATTTTCATAACCTTGTGCAAGACTGTCATAGAGCTGACTGTTGCAGTAATTTTCATAGAAATAATCGAAAATAAGGTAAGCACATACAGCAAATACTGTAATTGAAAGCAGAAAAACTATTTTCCTGAATGATTCAAGAAAACCATCGCCCCTACAAGGAAAAACTGAACTTACAGCACGGGAAAATGCACTCTTTTTTTTTCTCTTTCTCTTTGATTTTCCAGCCATTTTATTGAACTTCCTCCATCAGTAATTGTTCAACGGTTTCAAATACGCACAATGCAGTATGAAGCCTGATAATTTCTCTGTTTATGTCATCATCTTCATTAAGCATAAGTAATTTTGAAAATATTCTGTCACCGTATGAAAATGCTGTCCATATTGTGCCGACAGGCTTTTCCGGAGTTCCACCACCTGGTCCAGCAATACCTGTAACCGACACACATATATCTGCGTCAGATATTTCCTTTAGTCCCTGTACCATCGCAAGAGCAGTCTGACTGCTTACGGCACCGTATTCCTCAAGTACATTCTGAGGTACTTTAAGAATTTCATTTTTGACTCTGTTTGAATAGGTACACACCCCTAATTCAAAAACAGTGGAAGCACCTGACACTGAGGTGATAAGTTCTGAAAGCAATCCACCTGTACAGCTTTCGGCTGTAGCTATATGCAGATTGTTTATTAATAATAATTTTACCACCTTTACAGTCAGTATGTCAAGATTTTGACGGTATTTTTTTTTAATTTCAATATATTTATCAATATTTTCATTCATTGTTAATGCACCTTCAACAAAAGCATATTTAGAATAATGAAGAATAATGTCAGATTTTAGTATTCCTGTTTAATAATAACAAGCTCTGTCTTTTCAACAGCCTCGTCAAGAAGTGAGGAAAAATCGAATTTTGATTCTGCATCTTCTATTTCTGAAATTTCAGGTCTTGTCTTTGGGTGTTTTGGAGTAAACACAGTACAGCAATCTTCATAAGGAAGAATTGATGTTTCAAATGTATCTATTTTTCTTGCAAGATGAACTATTTCAGTCTTATCCATACCAACAAGAGGTCTGAAAACAGGTATTTTACATACTGCGTCAGTACAAGCCATAGCCCTTAAAGTCTGACTTGCAACCTGTCCAACGCTTTCGCCTGTTATAAGGGCAAGACATTCATCTTTTTCTGCAAGTTTCTGAGCAATTTTCATCATAAATCTTCTCATAATTACAGTAAAGTATTCAGATGGACAGTTATCTCTTATAGCCTCCTGAATTTCAGTAAAAGAAACGCAGAAAAATGCGATAGTTCCACAGTATGGAGTAAGTTTCTTACAAAGCTGTTCAACCTTGAGCCTTGCTCTGTCTGAAGTATAAGGAGGGCTTACAAAATGAACTGCTGATATGTGTATTCCACGCTTTGCCATCATATAACCTGCAACAGGACTGTCAATTCCACCGGAAACAAGAAGCATAGCCTTTCCACTACTTCCCACAGGAAGACCTCCAGCACCTGTAATCTTTTCAGCGTGAATATATGCAAATTCATCACGGATTTCAACAGTTACAGTAATTTCGGGATTTATAACATCTACTGAAAGATTAGGAAATTTCTGAAGAAGTATTCCTCCCAGTTCTCTGCATATTTCAGGAGATTTCATAGGGAATGTTTTATCTGCACGTTTTGCTGTTACTTTGAATGTATGAGCATATGAAAGGGTATTTTCAAGGTATTCACAGGCTTTTTCGGAAATTTTTTCAAAATCCTTTGGAGCTGAAACAGCCTTGCAAAGTGACGCTATTCCGAAAACCTTACTTAATCTTTCAAGAGCCTCATCAATATCAGCATTATCATTTTCGGGAATAATATAAACAGTTGACTGATGTCTGTTGTATGTATATTTTCCTGTGCCTTTTAATCTGCGTCTGATGTTCTTCATAAGAATATCTTCAAATGTATTTTTATTAAGCCCTTTAAGAGCCATTTCGCCATATTTGGCAAGAAGTATTTCCTGCATTTTTTAACCTCCGAGTTATAGTTATTACATAGTTTATAATATCATTGACTATAACAAATGTCAAGTAAAAAACCTGTTAAAATATATTGACTTTTTTGATATTAATGTTTATAATTACATTAAAAAGAAAAATTTTCTGTAAATCAAGGAGGAAACTATGAAAAAAACAGTTATTGGAATTATGGCATTAACGCTTACAGCTTCATCGGTTATTTT
The DNA here is from genome assembly GCA_045611725.1 of Oscillospiraceae bacterium. GTDB lineage: Bacteria > Bacillota > Clostridia > Oscillospirales > Ruminococcaceae > UBA5884. The sequence goes on along the minus strand of JAZKXQ010000407.1, from coordinate 8,968 downwards.
TCAGAATAATGATAACTTTTTGAATGTTTCAGCCACAGTTATTGAATCTTATTCTGAAAATTTAAATTATGAACTTCTGACTTATGAAATATGCGATGACGGTTATATAAGAATTATAGCTTGTGATGAATCAGCTGTAAATGTTGAAATTCCATCGGAAATAGACGGACTTCCTGTTACTGTTATAGGAGATAATGCCTTTTACAAATGCAGAAGTCTTGAAAGTGTAACTATTCCCGAAAGCATAAAAGAAATACAGGAAAATGCTTTCTGGGTGTGTATGGCTTTGAAGGAAATAAACATTCCATCATCTGTTGAAAAAATTGCAACAGATTCCTTTTATTATTGTACATCACTTGAAAAAATAAATGTTTCTGCTGACAACCAATTCTTTTCGGATATAGATGGTGTAATGTTCAATAAAAATCAGACTGAATTGTTGCGTTTTCCTATTAATTATTATCTTACTGAATATACTGTTCCTGATACTGTAACAGCTGTTGGAGATTCGGCATTTACATTTTGTAAAAATACTACAGATATTACTTTACCAAATGGTCTTGAAAAAATAGGCACATATTCATTTGGTTTCTGTCAGAATTTAAAAAATATAAATATTCCCGATTCTGTAAAAACAATAGGTGTAGATGCGTTTTCAGGTTGTGAAAATCTTGAAAATGTTGATGTATCATATGACAAACTTAAAGATATGAAAATAATGCCACAACTTTCATTCAAAGGTACAAACTGGTTTGAAAAATTTGACAACGGAAATGGTGTAATAATTGATAATATTCTTTTCAGATATGTGGGGGAATATGATGAAGTTCTGACAATAGATGAAAATATAAAATCTCTTGCTACAGGTTGTCTTTTTTCATCAAATATAAAAAAATGCATTATACCATCACATATAACTGAAATTTCTGCTGGTGCATTTGCTTACAGTTCAGAGCTTAAAGAAGTTGTTATAGGAGATAATGTAAAATCAATAAAAGAAGAAGCCTTTCTGGGCTGTGAGGATATTAAAAGCATTATCATTCCAAAAAATGTTGAAGAAATAGGAGAATATGCATTGGGTTATTCTGGTGGAAGCCGAGTAAGGTCACCTAACTGTTGTGCAAAACTTGTATATAACACAAGTCTTAATGAATATTCTGACGCAAAATTTTCCCAAACTATTTCAGATGCATTGTTAAATTCATACGAAAAACCAGAAGAAGAAATTCCATCGAATATTAAAAAATATGATGATTTTATAATTTATGGTTATACGGGAACAGTTGCTGAAAAATATGCAGAAGAAAACGATTTTGAATTTATCGCCATTGACGGTGAAAATGTATGTACAGGTGACGCTAACTGCGATAATGATGTTGATATAAGAGATGTAACATTTTTAAATCAGTATCTTATCGGAGCAAAGGAATTTTCAACATATGGCATTGTAAATGCTGATACAATAAAAGATAATACAGTTGATATAAAAGACCTTGGACAGCTTAGAAAATATATTATCGGAATGATAAATGAATTTTAATTAAATTTTTATAATATCTGTTGACAAATAAATTTTTTATGTTAAAATTGTTATGTAGAATGTTTAAAGGCGTTGAGCAACAAGAGTAGCTTTAACAAGGCTTTTACAGAGAATATCCGTTCGGTGAGAGGATATACTGCCATTAAAGTGAAGTGCGGTTGTGAGCTGTTCGGGGGAAAGCTTTTTAAGTGATTATCCCGTCCCGTATTATCTGCGTTAAGGATATTTTAAAGTATAAATCAGAGTGGAACCGCAGTCGGAAACATACTGCCTCTGGAAGCATATAATGCTTTCAGAGGCTTTTTTAATTTTCTTGATTCCAAGGAGGTGCTTTGTCTTGTTTAAACAGCTTAAAGAAGATATTGAACTTATAAAAAAACGTGACCCTGCAGCAAGAAGTGCTTTTGAAATACTTCTGACATATTCAGGACTTCACGCTGTTCATTCATACAGAAAAGCTAACTGGTTCTATCGTCATAAATTCTTTACAATAGCCCGTATAATTTCACAGGTTTCAAGATTCTGGACAGGAATAGAAATTCACCCAGGGGCAACCATAGGAAAAGGTCTTTTTATCGACCACGGAATGGGAGTTGTAATCGGTGAAACAGCTGAAATAGGAGATAACTGCCTTATCTATCAGGGAGTTACTCTCGGAGGTACGGGAAAAGATAAAGGAAAACGTCACCCGACTTTAGGAAATAATGTAATGGTTGGTGCAGGTGCTAAAGTTCTCGGCCCTTTTAAAGTAGGAGATAATGTGAAAATTGCAGCTAATGCTGTAGTACTTGAGGAAGTTCCTCCTAATTGCACAGCTGTGGGAGTTCCTGCAAGAATAGTCAAAAAAGATGGAGTTAAGGTTGAATATGAAAGAGTATGTGAGGAACTTGACCAGATTCATATTCCTGACCCTGTAGCACAGGAAATATGCCGTCTTAATGTTCAGCTTGAATGTCTTACAAAAGAGCTTCACGATTGTGAAGAAAGAAATCAGAAATAATTTAATCCAGAAAGGAAATATTAAGTATGCAGATTTATAATACTATGTCAAGAAAAAAGGAAGAACTCAGACCGATTAAGGATAATACTGTAAATATCTATGCCTGTGGCCCTACAGTGTATAATTTTATCCATATCGGAAATGCACGTCCTATATGTGCTTTTGATGTGCTTAGAAGATACCTTAAATACAGAGGATACAATGTAAAGTATGTTCAGAATTTTACTGACGTTGATGATAAAATCATAAAGAGAGCCAATGAAGAGGGTATTCCTGCAAATGAAGTTTCTGAAAAATATATTCAGGAATATTTTAAGGACGCTCACGGTCTTAATGTAATGGACGCTGATATTCATCCAAAAGTTACTCAGAGTATGGATATTATCATTGATATTGTCAAGACTCTTGTTGACAAAGGTTTTGCATATGAATCAAACGGAGATGTTTATTTCCGTACATTGAAATTCAAGGAATACGGCAAACTTTCAAAAATGCCTATTGAAGATTTACAGGCAGGTGCAAGAATTGATGTCAGCGAACAGAAAGAGGACGCTCTTGACTTTGCAGTATGGAAATCAGCAAAACCTGGCGAACCATACTGGGAATCACCGTGGGGAAAAGGTCGTCCAGGTTGGCATATTGAATGTTCTGCAATGTCAAGACATCATATAGGCGATACTATCGACATTCACTGCGGTGGTCAGGATTTGATTTTCCCTCATCACGAAAATGAAATTGCTCAGAGTGAATGTGCTACAGGCTGTACTTTTGCTAATTACTGGATGCATAACGGATATATCAATATAGACAATAAGAAAATGTCAAAATCTCTTGGAAATTTCTTTACTGCAAGAGAAGTCGCTGAAAAATATGGATATGAAGTTATAAGATATATGATGGTTCAGGCTCATTACAGAAGTCCTATCAATTACTGTGTTGACCTCCTTGAAGCTTGTAAGGCCTCCCTTGAAAGACTTTACAACTGCCGTGAAACTCTCGAAAGAGCAATTGAAAATGCTGTTTCAGGAAATATAAGCGATGAAGCAAAGGAAATTTTCAGCAAGAGAAAAGAACAGTTCATCACAGCTATGGACGATGACCTTAACACTGCTGACGGAATTTCTGCTATATTTGAACTCGTAAGGGATTTGAATACAATGTCAGCTGACAGCAAATCATCAAAGGAACAGCTAAAGGCAGGTCTTGACCTTTTCAATGAACTTGCTGATATTCTCGGAATACTCTACAGTAAAAAGAAAGACGATGAAATTCCGCAGGAAATTCTTGACCTTGTTGAACAGAGAAAGAATGCAAGAAAAGAAAAGAATTTCGCTCTTGCAGATGAAATCAGAAATAAAATCGCAGAGCTTGGATATATCGTTGAGGAAACAAGACAGGGTACTAAAATTTCAAAGAAATAATAAAATCAGTCCCTGACTGAAAGGAGATTTTAAATGACAAAAAAATCTGTTATGACTTTTCTGTTTGCCGTAATGTGTACGCTTACCATAGCAGTTACGCTTTATTCCTGCACACAGGTAAATGAAAGTATGAAGATTGACTTTGAAACTATGGAGCTTGTTCAGTTTGAGGAAATTTCAGATGAAGCACCTGTTGCAGTAATAAAAACATCTCTGGGAGATATAAAAGCAGTACTTTATCCCGAATATGCACCGAATACTGTAAATAACTTCATAAGCCTTGCAGAAAGCGGATACTATGACAATACCTATGTTTTCAGAACTAATGAAGATGTTTATTTCGCTGCAGGAAGTCCTAATCAGGACGGCTCATTGAATGATGACTACAATAAAGAAAATGAAAATATCCTTAATGAATACCATCAGAATTTATGGCCTTTTAAAGGAGCTTTATGTTCACTGAGCAGTAACAATCACGGAGGAAGTCGTTTCCTTGTAGTAAATACAATTGAATTTACTGACGAAATAAAGGAAGGACTTCTCTCCTCAAGTGAAAATACACTCCTCGCAGATGCCTTTATTGAACACGGAGGAGTTCCGAACTATGCACAGCAGATGACAATATTCGGTCATACCTATGAAGGACTTGATGTTGTTGAACTTATCGCATCAAAAGAATCAGACCCCGACAATGAATATATACCATATGAAGAAATTATGATTGAATCAATTGAAATATCAACTTATGGTGAAGTATCTGAATAATTAATAAATCATAGCCTTTTAATTTTGGTTTTAATATGCATAAATGCCGATTTTTAAATATTTTACTTTACAAATACAATTTAATATAGTATAATAAATAGGATATAGAGGAAGTATTATTATGAAAGGTGTGAGATTTATCAGGAAATTTTTAGCTTTTCTGCTCTGCTCCCTCGTGATAGCCGTATCCTTTACAGGCTGTCAGAGAAAATATGTTACTCTCTCGCAGGACGTTGATATTCTGAATTTCGTTCAGCCTGTGGAAGATGAAGAAATTGCCGTTATAACCGTTAAGGATTATGGCGATATAAAAATTAAACTCTTTCCCGAACAATGTCCAAAAGGCGTTGAGAATTTCAAACGTCTTATAAATGAATTACAGTATTATGACGGTATTAAATTTCATCGTGTAATAAAGGATTTTATGATTCAGACAGGTGACCCACAGGGCAACGGCACAGGTGGAAACAGTATCTGGGGAGAAGGTTTCCAACAGGAAATAAATAACGGTTTAAGGCATTTCAATGGTGCTGTTTCATATGCTACAGGTACAGACAAGCTTAATGGAAGTCAATTTTTTATCGTTACAAGCAATTCCTATAATGATTTTCAGGCTCTTTCTGATAATGGAATTTATTTTCCTAAAAATGTTATAGCTGAATATGAAACAAACGGCGGTTATCCTACGCTTGACGGAAATTACCAGGTTTTCGGACAGGTCTTTGAAGGTCTTGAAATATGTTTTGCAATTTCTGAAACAGAAACAAATGAAAATGATATGCCTTTGAATGATATTATTATCGAAAAGGCAGTTATAACTGAATATTAAAAATTTTTAAGAGGTGAAATCCATAGTGTATAAAAAAATAATCTCTGCTGTTTTATGTATGGCAATGATGTTCTCATTCACAGCCTGTGGAGAAGATACAGGCACAAAAACTACAGCTTCATCAAATGACAGCATTTCTCTTGGAGCAAATAAAGATGATAGTTCAGAATCAGCTGAAGAACAGAAAACTGAAAAGGCTGAAACTTCTTCCGATGAAGTTATAAACTTTACAATGCCTGTTGAGGGCGAACAGATTGCCGTTTTTGATATTGAAGGATACGGACAGATTAAGATAAAGCTTTTCCCTGAACAGTGTCCAAAAGGCGTTGAAAACTTTACAGGTCTTATCGAAAAAGGTTACTATGATGGTGTAATCTTCCACAGAGTTATAAAGGATTTTATGATTCAGGGTGGAGATGGTGATGGTTCTCCAGATGGTGTAGGCGGTGAAAGTATCTGGGGAAAAGGTTTCGCTCAGGAAATTAATGACAGTCTCAGACATTTCTCGGGTGCTCTTTCATATGCAACTGCTATGGATAAGCTTAATGGTAGCCAGTTCTTTATAGTTACAGGCTTTGAATCCGTTCCCGAACAGCATTTTGAAAACCTCCAGTCACAGAACAATAAAACTTATTCTGATAACGTTAAAAAGCTTTATGGTGAAAAAGGTGGTTATCCTTTCCTTGACGGAGATTATGAAGTTTTCGGGCAGGTTTTTGAAGGTCTTGACATATGCTTTAAAATATCTGAAGTAGCTACCAATGATTCTGACAAACCTCTTGAAGACGTAGTTATAAATTATGCTAAACTTGAGGGATATAAACCCGAATAAAAAATTACAGGCTTTACTGCTGACAGCTTAAAGCTGTCAGTAGTTATTTGCTGATTTTACAAAGATATTCTCTTAATTAAGGATATTTTCATAAAATCAGTTAATAATAACAAATAAAACCATAAGGGGAGAACTAATATTGGATAAATTTGTAATTCAAGGTGGCCACCGCCTTACAGGTGAAATTGAAGTCAGTGGAGCTAAAAATGCGGCTGTGGCAATTATTCCGGCTGTCATACTCTCCGATGAACCTTGTATCCTTGAAAATGTACCTAATATAAGCGATGTTTCAATAAGTCTGCGTATACTCAGCGAAATGGGTGCAGATGTTAAAATGATAAACCGTACTACTTTCAGAATAGATGCAAGTCATCTTAGTAATTCCGTTGTTCCTTATGAAATGGCAAGGAAAATGCGTGCATCATACTACTTCCTCGGAGCATTACTCGGAAAATTCAGACAGGCAAAGGTTTCAATGCCAGGAGGTTGTCCTCTCGGCGACAGACCAATAGACCAGCATCTTAAATCATTTTCAGCCCTCGGAGCTTCCTCATCTATCGACCACGGAATGGTTGATGTGTATGCTGATGAACTTATTGGAAATCAGATTTATCTTGATGTCGTTTCAGTAGGTGCTACTATGAATGCTATGTTAGCAGCTGTAAGGGCAAAAGGTCTTACTGTAATTGAAAATGCTGCAAAAGAACCTCATATAGTTGACCTTGCAAACTTCCTTAACTCTATGGGTGCAAATATTATGGGTGCAGGTACTGACGTTATAAAAATCAAGGGCGTCGATTATCTTAAAGGAACTACTTATACAATTATTCCTGACCAGATTGAAGCTGGTACTTATATGATTGCGGCAGCAGCTACTCAGGGGGATATTCTTATTAAAAATGTAACTCCAAAACATCTTGAATCAATTACTGCAAAACTTGCTAAAATAGGCGTTAACGTTGAAGAATTTGATGACAGCGTAAGAGTATGGGTTGACGGACCTCTTGTAAAAACAAGCGTAAAGATTATGCCTAACCCAGGATTTCCTACTGATATGCAGCCACAAATTGCTACTCTGTTAACTCTTGCAGAAGGTACAAGCATTGTTACCGAAGGAATATGGAGCAACCGTTTCAGATATGTTGATGAATTAAGAAGAATGGGAGCAGATATTTCAGTAGATGGAAAAGTTGCTGTAATTGAAGGTACGGGACAGCTTACAGGAGCTCAGGTAAAAGCCTGTGACCTCCGTGCAGGAGCAGCTCTCATTATTGCAGGTCTTGCTGCAAATGGCACTACCGAAATTGAGGATATTTATCATATCGAAAGAGGATATGAAGATATGGATAAAAAACTCCGTGGAGTAGGTGCTGTTATCGAAAAGAAACGTTTCCCTGGTGCATCAGTAAAAAAAGCTTTATAAGAATAAAGGAAACTCTGAAAGTAAATTTCAGAGTTTTTTTCTAACTTGACAATATTCCAATAAGATGATATACTAAAAATAATATAAAAATTTTGAGGAGGCTTTTACTATGGGTTTTAAGGAAAAAATTGACCAGCTTGGTCAGAAAGTCGGAGGAGCTGTTGCTAAAGCACAGGATTCAACAAAGACTTTTACTGAAAAGACAAAGCTTAAATCTAAAATTAATGCTGAAAATGACAAGATTAATAAGCTTTATGCTTCAATAGGTAAAAAATATGTTGAAATGTTCGGCACAAATCCTTCAGAAGAATTTGCAGGTTTTATCTCTGAAATCAATGCTTCAAATGAACTTATAAAATCATATAATGTACAGTTGGCAGCACTTGATGATGTTCTCTACTGCACAAGTTGTGGAGCTCAGATTCCAAAAGATTCCGAATTTTGTTCAAAATGTGGTGCAAAACAGGAAATCCCTGTTGTACAGAATGTTGAAGTTGTACAGAGCCAAGATGATACAACAATAAGCCTTGAAAAATAATCTGAAAAAATTTCTAAACCAAAAACTCCTATGGTATGAACCATAGGAGTTTTTATTATATCTTATTTACTTTTTCTTTTTGGATTTTGCAGCTACTATTACGCCACCTGTTGAAACTACAAGTAATGCTGCTGGTATTACAATACTTGCAACGCCTGTTGAAGGAGAATTTTCAGTCTTATCAACCTTCTTGATAGTTGATGACTTACTTGATTTTTCTTCTACAACCAAATTTTCATTATCATCATCAGCTTTCGCAGTAGTAGTTACTATAGCTTCTTCATTTTCTACTGCTAATGTAGTTTCTGTTGCTGTAGTTTGTTCACTTCCTGCAACAGTAATTCCACCTAATGTACCCTCTGCAACCGACACTTTGGAAACAGTATTTGTTTCAGCTGTTTTTGTTGTTTCTGAAACCGTTTCTTTAGTAGTCTGTGCTGACTTTTTAGTAGTTGTTTCTTCAACCTTGTCAGTAGTTGTTGCCTTTGGCTTGGTAGTATTTACAGATTCTTTTGTAGTAGTCGCTGGAGCTTTCGTAGTATTTGCAGGTGCTTTTGTAGTATCTACAGGAGCTTTTGTTGTTGCTACGGTATTTTCCGTAGTATTTACAGGTGCTTCTG
>JAZKXQ010000406.1:0-1827 GCA_045611725.1 Oscillospiraceae bacterium | reverse complement strand
TTTGTTTTTTATCATATTTTTCATCAAGTCCATATCTTATAACGCCTTCTGTAATACTTAAAGTGGCGATTGGAACAAGAAGATTTGCAGTTTGACATACAAGGTCGAAAGTAGAAGTTTCAGCTTTTGTAAGATATTCAGTATAAAATCTTACGAGTAAAAAGCTTAAAAGCTTTGAACTGAAAGAGCCGATAGAGAATATCAGCGTATTGACTGCAAGTTTTTTGTATTTGTTCATTACATCATTCCTATCATATGACATTCTTCCTCTCATATAGGGGAGGGGATTTTATTCAGGAATATGACATCTTATCATATTCCTGGCATTAATTACATCATATCATATATTAATTTTTATGTCAACTATCACCTTTTTAAGAGGAAGGGGGACTTATTACGAATTATGTAAATTATTTTTACATTTGACTTTATATTGATAATATGCTAACATTATATATATAAGGAGGTTTTTTAAATGAAAAAAAGTATAAGAAATATGATGGTTTCGTTAGTATTATTATTTTCAGTTTTATTCAGTGGAAATTTTAATATAAAAACGTATGCCAATGAAACGACAGATGAAATTTTTAACAGCTGGGAAAATACCGCCAATGGTTATATGTGTCCTTATGTTGATGTAAGTATTGATGATATATTGCTTTACTGTCATTCAATAGTACAGGATAAAAAAGGTACATTGTATACTGATAAACAACAGGTTTCACTTATGTTTGAATATACCGGATTTAATTCTGTTGATACTTTTGCAGATTATGTGCAGAATAATATTTTTTATCCCTTAATGGCAGTTTATCCCAATACTTCATATACTGCGGGAGTCAATGTAAAGTATGCACAGGCACATTATGGAGAGGAAGTTTTTTATTATGCCATAATAGTTATTAATGTAAATGGAAGTCTTGCAGAATACAGCACAAGCGAGGAAGAACAAATTCAACTTGCATCAATGATAAATCAACTTGCAAAGGAAGCACAGGAATATTCATTTATTAAAAAGCAACAGCTTGAATATGTTTTCAATTATCTGAGGGAAAATGTTACATATGGGGCAAACAATGAAAGAGCTGTCACAGGCTATGGTGCTTTGATAGATAAAGTTGCAGTGTGTCAGGGATATTCAATGGTAATTCAAGATGTATGTTATCTGCTTGATATACCTTGTATTATGAATTTCAGCAATCAGGATAATCACGGTTGGAACAGTGTTTATTTTAATGATAAATGGAATTTTATAGACGCTACAAACGGATATTTCTGTAGTCCCGAAGAAGATGAAATATCAGAAAAGCTTTCAATGCATCATTTTGATAAAGAAATGATTTCTATGGTTCAGAATAGTATTCTTAATTTCAGAAATTCAATTACCGAGGAATATGAGACAGGAGATGTGGATAATAATGGCACTATTGATTCATCAGATGCATTACTGACTCTTAATTATGTCACAGGAAATCTTGAAATAACAGATAAAGCAATTAAATATGCAGATTTTGATGGAAATGGAGTTATTGAATCATCTGATGCATTATCTATTCTCCAGAAAGTTGTTGGAAATATATAAAATAAAAACCGAACTTTTTACAGTTCGGTTTTATTTTTAAAGTTCTATTCCATTTTTTCTTAAAAGTTCTCTTGCTGTATCTATAGAATCAACACCTTCTTTATTTTTTACAGGTGCAAATTCCTTTTCTCTCTCTACTTCATATGAAAGACAATTTTCCTGCATATGAACCATATCAAGAACCAGAGTTTCAAATTTATATCCATTTGGCTTTTCAGGATTTATAAATTCTCCATTTTCATTTA
>JAZKXQ010000405.1:0-1924 GCA_045611725.1 Oscillospiraceae bacterium | reverse complement strand
ATGTTGATTTTTTTACTCCAAACAATTCTTTATATTCATTATCTTTTAATTTTGCTATTCTTTTTTCATTGTCCATTTTTATCACCCAATATATTTTATCATATTAATATGATTTTTTCAAGGTTATTAAACAGGTCTATTCAATAAATTCAGAAATACCCCTTTTGGTATGTGAATACATCATACCATCAATAAAGCTTACTGAATTAAGAACAATATGAGCGTGATAATATGAAGTGATACAATTTCTCTTGTTTTTACAGTTTTTTTCGTGTAATGCAAACAGATTTTAATCAAAGAGAGATGATTATATTGTGAAAAAATTAAGTTCAATGGAAAGTAATGAAAGATATAAAAAAAGAAGTGTAATATATCTATTATGCAAAGTTAAAAACTTACATAAAAAATTTACAGTTTCCTTCCAATTTCCTCCTAATGTATTATTTATAGCAGTTATCACATAGGGTTTTTATATAGTAGTATTTTGATATATTCCTGTATTTTGCATTATCTGCACCACATACTTCACAAACCGAAGCACTTTTCTTTTCATATTTGTAAACAATCGCTTTTATTTCTTTACGCAGACGTTGTTTCGGTTCTTCTTCTGAATGTTCGGGATTAAATCTTATACTTGTTCCGCAACCTATAAAATCCAGAATTTGCAGCTTACAGGGAGCATCCTCATATTCATAGTAAAATCTTAATGTGGCAAACTTCTCTTTGACTTGAAGAACGATTATATCCGAAGGGAACTGATATTCAGCATATTTTGCTGTAATTTCTCTGCAAAGGTCATGTATCAGATTGTACCAGCCATCGTTACATTCGCATCCAAAGCGTCTGTAGGTGATTTTTTCACTATCTACGTGGTTCTGTTGCATAAAAGGAAATTCTTTCTGCAATTTTAATTCAAGCTCATTTTTCATATATTATCCTCCTATCAACCATCTCCGAGAATATCATTAAAAATTTGAGTATATACTGGCTCTGGTGTTTTTCTGAATTTTTCAATATCGCAAAGCATCTCTTCTTTGTTCTTAAAGAATTTCTCAACAACGAATAGTCTGCTAAATACAGGTTTACTACTTACATCGACGATGCCTGGAAATCCACTTGTGTATATAAAATTTCTATAGGTATCCTCTGTATCCAAATCTGAATATTGAAGCTTGGTAAAACTTGCTTTTATACATCTGAAATATCGGTCTTTGTACTTAATCCAGATATGTTCGCTTTCAACTTGTTCCCAACGTATATAGTAAATGCAATCCCATATGTTGCGATGTTTAATTTTATTAGAACCTGTTTTGATTTTTATACTTGTGTATACAGATATAGGTTCAAGTAATGGTATTTCTCTGTATGCAACATTGTGTGTTACTTCAGTATTGCCATTGCAATATTCTTTGAATGCTTGGATAAGCTGTGAGTGATTGTCTGCAGTTCGCTTATCAGCTTCAATAGTATTTACTAATGAACCAATCATATGAATACTTCCAAAGTAATATTTATCAAAGGAACAAAATGAAGGTGCAGAGTAATTGTCTAAAGTGAGGCAATAAAATTGAGTGTTTTCATTTGCACATTCCTCTATATCATCAACAACATGATAAATATAATTCTCTGTGATATGTTTATACAATATTTTGTTTTTTTCATCCATAATATCATATTCATACCCTGATATCATATTATTGATGGTTACAATTTTTCCTTGATGTTTTATAGTTGCTGAACCGTTATTATAGTCGAATTCAACAGTTTGTCCGAGCGTATAGGGTTTCATTATTATAAACCGCCTTTCTGCGAAAGGCACCAATCAGTCATGAAAAAGTGCTTTCGCCAAAATAATAGGTGTGATATAATGTAGTTGAGGGAAACGGTCAACTACAGAAACCGTGGAGGAGAGTGGTGGGGCTGT
>JAZKXQ010000404.1:0-2549 GCA_045611725.1 Oscillospiraceae bacterium | reverse complement strand
CTTGCATCATCTTCAACGCACCATATCATAAAATCAACCCCTTTGAGAAAATCTGCAAGAGTTTTATATCATCACACAAAGAATATATATATCATTCATCTGTATGTGTCGGAATTATCGCAAATAACTCTATATTATAAGTTTTTATGTTCACCTGTTACGGAGAAAATTACCCATTCAGCAATATTTGTTGCGTGGTCACCAATACGCTCAAAATACTTTGCAATCATAAGCAGGTCAAGAGCATATTCTCCATTTTCGGGAGATTCTGAAATCATTTTTATAAGACTGTTTTTAATCCTGTCGAAATAATCATCAACCTTATCATCGTGGTCAATGACCGATTTTGCAAGTTCAATATCTTTTTTTACATAGGCGTCAACGCTATCAGTTACCATTGCAATAGTCTCTACAGCCATATCACGAATATGCACTGTTTCTTCGGCAGTTCTGCCCTCAAGATATGTGATGATTTCTGCAATATCTTCTGCTTGGTCGCCGATACGCTCCATATCGGTTATCATTTTAAGTGCTGCGGAAATCTGTCGTAAATCCTTTGCAACGGGTTGCTGTTGTAAAAGCAACTTAAGACAACGTGACTCTATATCACGCTCTTTATGGTCAATATTAGATGAAATCGGCACAACCTTTTTCGCAAGAGCAACATCTCCCGTAGTCAGTGCTTTTGAAGCAAGAGCAATAGCCTCCTCGCACATTGCACCCATTTCTATCATTTCAGTGTTGAGTATACTCAACTGTTCATCAAATCTACTTCTCATTATCCAAACCTTCCTGTAATATAATCTTCAGTACGCTTATCTATAGGCTGTGAAAACAACTTTTCAGTTTCGTTGTATTCTATAAGTTCTCCCATTAAAAAGAACGCTGTATTGTCAGAAATTCGTACTGCCTGTTGCATATTATGAGTTACTATAACAATAGTATAACTCTTTTTCAGCTCAATTGCAAGTTCTTCAATTCTCGATGTTGAAATCGGGTCAAGTGCAGAGGTCGGCTCGTCCATAAGGAGAATTTTAGGTTTTACTGCCAATGCTCTTGCAATACATAATCTCTGCTGTTGACCTCCCGACATTCCGAGGGCATTTTTCTTTAATCTATCCTTTACCTCGTCCCAGATTGCAGCACCACGAAGGGATTGCTCAACAATCTCATCAAGTTTCACTTTGGATTTAATTCCGTGTGTACGAGGGCCATATGCAATATTATCATAAATGCTCATTGGGAACGGATTAGGCTTTTGAAACACCATTCCTATCTCACGGCGAAGCTCATTCACATCGACTGTACTGTCATAGATATTCTGTCCATTATAGCAAACCTCTCCCTTTATTTTTACAATCGGAACAAGGTCATTCATACGGTTTAAAGTTTTCAGAAATGTAGATTTTCCACAGCCTGATGGTCCGATAAAAGCAGTAATGCTCTTTTCTGGAATTGCAATATTTATGTTTTTAAGAGCGTGAGCTTCACCGTACCATAAATTAAGGTCTTTTGCTGTCATTATATCGCTCATTGTATTCTTCCTTTCAATTAAAATTCTCTCTTTTTGGCAAAATACTTGCTGACAAGTGTTGCAGAAAGATTTATCAGAAACGTTAAAATCATAAGTATTGATGCTATTGCAAACGCTACTCCGAATTCACCCTGTTCCTTTGCATAAACATAAAGTGCAACTGTAAGTGAAGCACCAGGTCTTGTAAGTCCATCGAAAATTCCATTCAGAGCGTGAGCAAAACCTGCTGTAAAGAGTAATGCTGCTGACTCGCCTAAAATACGTCCAACTGATAGAATACAGCCTGTTATAACACCATCAACACAGCCAGGAATTACCACAGTTTTGATAACTCTCCATTTTCCTGAACCAAGTCCGAAAGCACCATCTCGATAGCTTTGCGGCACTGTTTTAAGGCTTTCCTGCGTTGTTCGCATTACTGTTGGCAGATTCATTATAACAAGGGTAAGAGAACCTGCAAGTAGAGATGTTTTAAATCCAAGAAACTGACAGAAGAACAGCATACCTACAAGTCCATAAATAATGGAAGGAATACCCGAAAGAGTTTCTGACGCATATTCAATAGCCGTAACAAGCTTTTTATTTCTTGCATATTCGGTTAGATAAATTGCTGCACCAACTCCAAGAGGAATTACCAGAACAAGCGTTGCAAGTACTATATAAAGCGTATTTAAAATATCGGGAAGAATACCTATTCTTCCACTTATATAACTTGGCTTTGTTGATAAAAGCTCCCACGAAATATGAGGAATCCCCTTGATGAATACATACGCCACAAGAAAAATTACAAGTATCGCAGTAATTCCTGTAGAAGCATACATAGCTAATTTCATTCTGCCTATATAGGCTTTTCTTTTTTTACTGAGCATTAGTCCTTCTCCTCGTATAATATATTTATGGGTAAATTAAAGAGAACCCATATAAAAACTCTTGTTTATCACACAGAAATGTGAGATAATAAATCTGTACAGTCAGAGGGTGCTGTAGTTCTCCTTGAAGCACGGCTTCCGAAAAA
>JAZKXQ010000403.1:0-4127 GCA_045611725.1 Oscillospiraceae bacterium | reverse complement strand
TTTTATGGTAATTATGAATTGAGGTGTTATGTATGAATTTAAACAATATTTCTGGCATAAACAATGGATATGTAAATAATACTGTTGGTGTGAATGCTTATAAGGATAATTCAATTCACAACATTAAAAGTGGAAGCAGACTTTCAGAGGAAAAAACAGATGTTGTTTCTATAAGTACCAATGCAGAAGCTTATAGGGAAATAAAAACAAAAACAGCAGAAATTTCCGAGGAAGTAAAAACTTCTGTAACAGCTGACAGAATTCAGGAAATAAAATCTAAAGTACAGGACGGTACTTATGCCGTTTCAACAGGGATTACAGCAGATGCAATTCTTGCACATATGATTTTTTAGTATGAGAGGAGCTTGAATTTTGGCTGATTACAATAAGCTCTTTGTCTTTCTGAAAGATTACAATGAATTTCTTTCAGAGGCTGAAAAAAAAGAGCAGGAAAAAATGAACGCTCTGCTTTCAAACGATGTTAAAAACGTTGAAAAGGTTATAGCAGAGTATCAGTTTACAGTAAAGAAAATGCAGGATTTTGAGCAGAAAAGAATTGAACTCTTTATTATGGAAAATATTGAAGATGTTAATTTCAAAACAGTTATTGATTCTTTTGAGGGCGATGAAAGAAAAAATCTTAAAAAAATCTATGATGAATTTGTGCTTCATATCAGAAATATAAAGGATTTCAATAGCAGGTCGCTTGAAATTGCAAATCTTAATCTTAAAATAATGGACGAACTGAATATGAACAGTGACAATATTTCAGACCCTAACTGTTATAACCAGAATGGCATACAGAATGGTACTTCAAGAAGAAATTCACTGTTCAATACGAAAATATAAAGGAGGCTTTTGAAATGAGACCTACGTTTCTTGGCTTTGAGGCAAGTAAAACTGCGATTTTTTCAAGTCAGAAAGCACTTGATATAACAGGGCATAACCTTTCAAATATATCAACAGAAGGATACACAAGACAGCGTGTTGTACAGACATCAAACTATACTGACAATACAAGTGCAAGATATGCCCCCATAAAAGGTGTTAATGATGGCGAGGGTGTAAATATTGAGGGTGTTAATCAGATAAGAAATGACCGTCTTGATGTTTCATACCGTACACAGAATAAAGAAGTTGGTTATCACGACCAGAAAAGCGATATGCTTTCAAATATAGAATCAATTCTTCAGGAATTTGATGAAGGTAAAACAGGCTATGGATACGGACTTAGCAATTCAATTTATGAAGTATATACAGCTCTTGAGGATTTTTCAAACAATCCTACTTCAGAGGCTGACGCTAATGTTGTAGCTACAGCATTTAATGGAATGGCTCAGACATTCAACCAGATTTACAACAAGCTTGAAGAATATTCTGTACAGTGTAAAGAGGAGCTTGGAATAGAAGTATCAGAACTTAATGAAACATTTGCTGAAATAGCTGCTCTCAATAAGAGTATAAAAACATCTGTTATAGCAAATGATTATACAGATGAATATGGACCTAATGAATTACTTGACCAGAGAAATCTTCTTCTTGATAAAATATCAGAATATGGAAATATTGAAGTAAAGGATAATATCGATGGTACTGTTGATGTTACTTTCAATGGAAAGAAAATAATTCAGGATACACAGTATGACAGACTCCAGATGCGTGAAGAAAGTAATGGAAGTGTTATTGTACACTGGATGAGCGATGGTAATGACGCAGCAACAGGTACAGGAAAAATAAAGGCATTTACAGATATTATCAATGGTGCGGGTGTGAATGCAACTGATAATCAGTCAAGCGAAAATGGTATTCCATACTATGCCAATAAGCTTGATTGCCTTGCTGCAAAGGTTGCAGAAGTTTTCAACAATATAATTCCTGATGGAACAGATGCAAATGGCAATACACAGTATGTAAAAATATTCGGTGAAAAATCAGATAACGGCGATGTATACGGCGATATGAGATGCAGTGCAAAGAATATTTCAATAACAAAGGAACTTGAAAAGGATTCAACTATTCTCATAGAAAACAAGGATTCAGCAGATAATTCAGAAATCCTTAAAATGATTACAAGCCTTACAGATGAGGAATATGCCTTTGATGACAGCACATTCAGAGGAACTTTCAGCGACTATATAAATGATTATGTAGGTACTCTTGGAAGTGATGTAAGCTATAACAAGGGCAGAGCAGAATCAGCACTTAACATAGCTACTGAAATAGCAAACAGCCGTGATGCAGTTTCCGGAGTAAGTGAGAGCGAAGAAACAGTTAATATGATGACATTCAACAGAGCTTTTCAGGCAGCTTCAAGAATGATGACAGTTATGGACGGTCTTCTTGACGTGCTTATAAATCGTATGGCAGTTTAACTTAAAGGAGATGAGATAAATGAGAATTACTCAGAATGCAATGACAAGAAATTATCTTAAAAGTATGAATACTACTTTGGGAAATATGTCTGCATCATCTGATAAGCTTACAACAGGCAGAAGGTTTACAAAAATTTCAGAAGATGTTTCAAGTGGAGTTAATGCTTTAAAAACAAGACAGAAACTCTATAAAAGTATTCAGATACAGGATAATATAAAAGCAGCTGATGAAGAACTTGAAGTTGCTGAAACAAACCTTATGACGATAAAGGAAATAGCAGATACAATACACGAGCAGTCCATAAAAGTTCAGAATGGAACAAATATGGGTGAATATGAAACATTTGCAAATAACTTTGATAATCTTAATAAACAGATTATGGAGCTTGGAAATTGTACATATAACGATAAATATGTTCTTGGAGGAACAAATAACAGCGATAATCCTCCGTTTACACTTAATGCTGATGGCAGAGTTTGTTTCAATGGCGTTGAGGTAAATCAGATTTCAAAGCAGGATAACATATATACAGATGGTTCAGGTGCAACAGTTCCTGAAAGTGGAGATATTTATATGGATATAGGTTTTGGACTTAAATTCACAGGTTCAGAACTTAATACAAATTCTGCATTTAAAGTTTCAGTTTCAGGACTTGAATGTATCGGTTATGGTACAGAAACAGTTAAGCACGTAGGAACTGATGGTGTTGAAAGAGAATATGAAATACCAAATAATCTGTGCGAAACACTCGCAGGAATGTCAGAAGCACTTCGTGAAAATGATATAGATAAATTCGCTGCTTATGAAGTTCAGTTTAAAAAACAGACAGATACACTTATCACTAATGTTTCAGAAATTGGTGTAAGAACAAATTTCCTTGAAACAAATCTTGTAAGAATGGAAAATGAAGAATTTCAGCTTACCGAAAAACAGGCAAATCTTGAAGGTGTTGAAGATACTGACGAACTTATAAAATATAAGGCATTTGAATATTCTTGGATGCTTACTTTACAGTATGGTAGCAAGGTAATTCCACAATCTTTGATGGACTTTATAAATTAATTTTTTGTGGATTATTCAGGGAGGTGTGATTATGGATTTATTGCTTAAAATAACAACAAGACCGATTGAATATAATATTCATACGGAACCTGCTTCATTATCTGCAAGTCTTCAGCCTGGTGTTGACAGAACACAGAAATCAACTCCTGCAAAGGTTGATACTACGACTAAATCAGCAGAAATGACAATGGATTTCAAGAAAACTTATGAGAGTATGGGACTTAAAAGAATCGATACTTTTATAAAGGAAAACGGAGCAGAGGCAATGCAGGGAGCAAATAATGCTACAAGCGAGTATGTTAAAAGAGGAAATTCACTTTCACAGATACAGACAGGAATAACTGTAGGGGATTACTTCAGAAATAAACATATGTCTGCAATAGCTTCAACAGGTAACCTTTCATATGAGCAAATTGAAGCTCCTGTTATCAATTTTGAAGTTTTTGAGCCAGAGGTAAATGTTACAAAAGCAGAACTGGAACAGAACTGGAACATTGAAAAGAATGTAATGGAATTTCTTCCAGGTAAATTCCAGATGGATATTTTAAGTCTTGCAGAGTGTGATATTGAATATATAGGTGGTATTCAATATGTTCCACCATCATCTGACCCAGACTATGAAGAACCAGAAGCAGGTTAATTTTATATCTTAAAAGAAAAAGCCGGACTTGTTCATAAGCTTTGAATGGTCC
>JAZKXQ010000402.1:0-2343 GCA_045611725.1 Oscillospiraceae bacterium | reverse complement strand
ACGAAAAAGTTGCAAATCAGAGAAAAGATTTTCTGCATAAACAATCAAGACAGATAGCCAATGCCTATGATTGTGTATGTATTGAAAACCTTGATATGAAATCAATGTCACAATGTTTGAAATTCGGAAAATCAGTTTCAGATAATGGCTGGGGAATGTTTACAGTATTTTTGAAATACAAACTTGAAGAAATGGGAAAAAAACTTGTAAAGATAGATAAATTTTTTGCAAGTTCTCAACTTTGCAATGTATGTGGATATAAAAATACAGAAACCAAAAATTTGTCAGTAAGGGAATGGGATTGTCCTTCTTGTAACACACATCACGACAGAGATATAAATTCAGCCATAAATATAAAAAATGAAGGTATGCGAATAGTTTTTGCATAACCTAAAATATATAACCGTGGGACACACGGGGTTAGCTCGTTTATGCTTAGTACATTGGTACTATCGAGCGAGAAGAAGCCCCCACCTCTACAGGTGGGGGAGAATGTCACTTATAAATTAACTATGAGCTTTGGTAAAAATTGATTTTTTAATAAAATCAATAAATTCTGGTTCTGGCAATGGTCTTGAGTAATAATACCCCTGAATATATTCGCATTTCATCTCTGAAAATTTCTGAACGAGTTCTTCTGTTTCAATTCCCTCAACAACTATTTCCATTTCCATAGCTTTAAGCATTTTTATAGTATTCTGGAGAACTATAAACATTTTTGGATTATCGCTGAAATTTGCAAAAGTTTTATCAAGTTTTACTATTTTAAGAGGAAGTGATGCCATTCTACGCATATTTGAATATCCTGTACCGAAATCGTCAAGTGAAAAGCTTATTCCATAATCCGAAAGCAATGCAAGATTTTCAGCCATAATATGCTGTGAATTTGAGGCAGCTGTTTCTGTTATTTCAAGATTTATTTTATCGGGAGAAACATTATATCTTTTAAGGATATTTACAATATCATTTGCAAGATTACTCTGCATACACTGTACAACGGATAAGTTTATTTCAACATAATCGATACCGAGTTCACTGAATTTATCTGAAGAAATGAAACGACATACATCTTCGATAACAAAAGCTCCTATTTTATGGATAGCACCACTTTTTTCGGCTGCAGGGATAAAAATATCAGGGGAAATAAATCCATATTTTTCATCAATAAGCCTTAAAAGAGCCTCTGCTGAATTAAATCTCTGTTCCTCTACTGAATAGATTGGCTGATAATATACAGAAAATTTATTATTTGCAATTGCTGATTCTATTATTTTATCTATTTCTTTCATTATATTGTATTGTTTCTTCTGCATAAGAGTTTTAGCATATAATATATCACCTGTATAATTATACATTTGGTGAAAATCATTTCCAAATGCTATAAGAGTTTTAAAATCGCTTATATCTTCAGGACATTCAGCAATACAAACATAGCTCATAAGATTAATTGTCATTTCATTCAATGAAAATTCTTCTTTAAGCACTTCATTTATTTTTTCTGCTGTTTTGGTTGTATGTAATCTATGACTTCCTGAAATAACAACTCTGAATCTGCCTCTGTCAAGGTAATACAAATCTGCGAAAAGTTTTAATTGCTTGTTTATTTTCATAAGCTGACCTGCAATTTTTTCAAGCATTTCATTTCTGCCATCATACCCCAGAATCTCCTGAAGCGTTTCATAGTTTGATATATTTATAAGTATTATATTCACAGGCTTTTCATTTATAAACGCACGTTTCATATTACTGGCATATGAGCTGAATTTATTAAGATTTGTAATTGTATCTATGGTTTCTTCAGGTCTTTGAATAGTCATTGAAATAAACAGGAGAGCTATTGCAAAAAAGAACATTTCAACGGTATATGATGGGAAGAAATACTGTATTGCCACAGCTGTAATAACCATAGGGAAAACAGCAATAAGAGCAATAAATCTTTCTGTTGAGAAAACTTTTCTGTTTGAGATTATGAAATATGTTCCGAGTACAACATAGATTGCAGCACAGACATATATAAGGATAAAAATTTCCCCACGCTGATAAACTGCATTTTCACAGCTGAAAAAGAGTTTTGTAAAAGGATTTATCAGCAGAGCGATAAATATTGACGCAATAGGCAGAGCAATCATAGTAACCATCAGTTTATTTCTTATAACTTTATGCCCTGTATCCGTAAGAGCTATTATATACATAATGTATATTGGTATAGTTATATTATGGAACAGCAAATACCCCATATGTACAATATATTGCAATGTAATATATTTCATATCTGCCATATTATCCAGAGATATTGCGACAATATCGAATAATGTAGTTAAAATTGAAACTACAAGAAGAATT
>JAZKXQ010000401.1:0-2925 GCA_045611725.1 Oscillospiraceae bacterium | reverse complement strand
GACCTACGATTTCAACTTCTTCGCCAACCTTGAGCTGACCTCTTTCTACTCTACCTGTAGCAACTGTACCACGGCCTGTGATAGAGAAGATATCCTCGATCGGCATGATGAACGGAAGATCTGCTTTTCTTTCAGGAGTTGGAATGTATGAGTCAACAGCGTCCATAAGTTCGAGAATGCACTTATAAGCGTCGTTTGTAATATCGTCTGGAGCTTCGAGAGCCTTGAGAGCTGAACCCTTGATGATTGGTGTATCATCGCCAGGGAATTCATACTTGTCAAGTGTTTCACGGATATCCATTTCAACGAGTTCGAGAAGTTCTTCGTCGTCAACCTGGTCAGCCTTGTTCATAAATACAACGATGTATGGAACGCCAACCTGACGAGCGAGAAGGAGATGTTCCTTAGTCTGAGCCATAGGACCATCTGAAGAAGCAACTACGAGGATAGCACCGTCCATCTGAGCAGCACCTGTAATCATATTCTTAACATAGTCAGCGTGTCCAGGGCAGTCAACGTGAGCGTAGTGACGTGTATCTGTTTCATATTCAACGTGAGCTGTATTGATTGTGATACCACGTTCTCTTTCTTCTGGAGCCTTATCGATGTTAGCGTAGTCTTCAAACTTAGCCTGACCCTTAAGTGAAAGAGTCTTTGTGATAGCTGCTGTAAGAGTTGTTTTACCGTGGTCAACGTGACCGATTGTACCAATATTTACGTGTGGCTTGGTACGTTCAAATTTAGCCTTTGCCATTGGAATTTCCTCCTTAAAAATCTTATATTAGATAACATTGTATGATATATCTATTTTAACAGATAATCAAAACAATTTCAAGTGTTTTTTAAAAAAATATTGTAAATCCTGAAAAATTATTCTTTACCCTTGTTTCTTGTAGACATAATCTTTTCAGCGATTGACTTAGGAACTTCAATATAACTGTCAGGTTCCATACTATACTGACCACGACCCTGTGTATTTGAACGGAGGTCGCTCATATATCCGAACATTTCTGAGAGAGGAACGAGAGCGTCTACCTGAACTGAACCGCTTCTTGTTTCCTGACCCTGAATCTGACCACGTCTTGAACTGAGGTCACCGATTACTGTACCTGTATATTCATCAGGAACGATAACTGCAACCTTCATAATTGGTTCCATAATGATTGGCTGTGCCTGACGCATAGCTTCCTTGAATGCCATAGAACCGGCAATCTTGAATGCCATTTCTGATGAGTCAACTTCGTGGTATGAACCATCATAGAGTTCAACCTTAACGTCAACTACTTCATAACCTGCGAGAACACCTGACTGCATTGCACCCTTGATACCAGCGTCAACGGCAGGAATGTATTCCTTAGGAATAGAACCACCGACAACTGAGTTAACAAATTCGTAACCCTTACCTGATTCATTAGGTGAAACTCTGATTTTAACGTGACCATACTGACCGCTACCACCAGACTGTCTCTTATACTTGTGGTCAACGTCTGCATTGCCCTTAATAGTTTCCTTATATGAAACCTGTGGAGCACCTACGTTAGCCTCAACTCTGAATTCACGGAGAAGTCTGTCAACGATAATGTCGAGGTGAAGTTCACCCATACCAGCGATAACTGTCTGACCAGTTTCTTCATCAGTCCAGGTTTTGAAAGTCGGGTCTTCTTCAGCGAGTTTTGCAAGTGCAAGACCCATCTTTTCCTGACCAGCCTTTGTTTTTGGCTCAATAGCGAGCTGAATAACAGGTTCCGGGAATTCCATTGATTCAAGAATAACTGGATTTTTTTCATCACAGAGTGTGTCACCTGTTGTTGTATTTTTAAGACCTACCGCAGCAGCAATATCTCCGGCATAAACAACTTCGATATCTTTTCTGTGGTTTGAATGCATCTGAAGGATACGTCCAAGTCTTTCCTTATTATCCTTAGTAGCGTTAAGAACAGTAGAACCTGCATTAACGAAACCTGAATATACACGGAAGAAGCAGAGCTTACCAACAAATGGGTCTGTAGCAATCTTAAATGCAAGAGCTGAGAAAGGAGCCTTATCATCTGCAGGTCTTTCACATTCTTCATCTGTATCTGGGTTAACACCCTTGATTGCAGGAATATCGAGTGGTGAAGGCATATAATCAACAACTGCGTCAAGAAGTTTCTGAACGCCCTTGTTTCTGTATGAAGTACCACAAACTACAGGAATCATTGCGTTAGCAATTGTAGCTTTTCTGATAGTTTTCTTGATTTCTTCAATTGTAAGTTCTTCACCTGCGAAGAATTTTTCCATAAGCTCATCGTCCTGTTCAGCAACTGCTTCGAGGAGAGCGTCACGGTATTCCTGAGCCTTATCTATCATATCTTCAGGAATTTCTTCAACTCTGATGTCTTTTCCAAGGTCATCATAGTAAACATAAGCTTTCATTTCAACGAGGTCGATAAGACCTTTGAAATCTGATTCAGCACCGATTGGAAGCTGAATCGGAACAGCATTACAGTGAAGTCTGTCCTTCATCATCTGAACAACTCTGTAGAAGTCAGCACCTGTAATATCCATCTTGTTTACATAAGCCATTCTTGGAACTTTATAGTTATCAGCCTGACGCCATACAGTTTCAGACTGTGGTTCAACACCACCCTTAGCACAGAAAACAGTTACAGAGCCGTCGAGAACACGGAGTGAACGTTCAACTTCAACTGTAAAGTCTACGTGACCTGGTGTATCAATGATGTTGATACGGTGCTCAAGAGCACCTGGCTTCTTCTTTGTCTGCTGTTCAAGTGTCCAGTGACATGTTGTAGCAGCGGAAGTGATAGTGATACCACGTTCCTGTTCCTGAGCCATCCAGTCCATAGTTGCTGTACCATCGTGTGTATCACCGATTTTATAGTTAATACCTGTGTAATAGAGGATACGCTCAGTTGTTGTTGTCTT
>JAZKXQ010000400.1:0-3687 GCA_045611725.1 Oscillospiraceae bacterium | reverse complement strand
CTGGGTAAGCTCTGAAATCATAGTCTGCATATCAGTTCTGTTTACTGAAAGAAATACTGCACCTTCTTCATAAGTAGGCTTTTTGAAGCTTTCTGCAAACAGAAGAAATTTATGGCTTTTCTTAATAATATTATCACGAAGATTAAAAAGAAAATTTCTGTATTCTGATTCCTCTTTATAGCCTATAAATGCAGAAAAATATACTGTAATTTTTCCATTGTCAAAACAATTCCCGAAAGTTATTGAACGCTTTGAATATTCTTTAAGAATTTCATTTTCAAAATTCTCCTGAAGAATCGGAGTTGAAGTATCTGTTTCAAGCAATAATGGAACTGATAAAACATTCTGTATTTTCTGCTGATTCTGAATGTCACGGGCATTGAAATTAAGCTGAATTGGAGTATTTATACTGCCCTTGACAAGATTTGAATATGCAGAAATACTGTCAACAGATGAATATGCACTGTCACCACTGAAACATACATAATTTACAGTACAACCAAGTCTGCACATAATACTCAGCCAGTAAATTTCATACTTTGTAATATCCCCGATATAGAGAATATTTGAAACCTGTGAGGAAGAATATCTTCTGCACCAGCAGAGAAATTTTACAAGAGCATTTTTTAATGAATTTTCACTGACTCCTGTATTTCTTATATCGTTTATTATTTCGCAGAATACTTCCCCTGCATTTTCTTTTGATGGAGAATTTCCCATTCTGCTGAAATCTATAAGGCTTACTGCATTTTTTATATATTCATCAGTAATTTCACAATTCATATCCATAATGGAAGAAATTGAAGCTACCTCGGGACTTGAGGGATTTGGAATATTTTTATCTATAAATATTCCGTTTTTCTTTGCGTCATCGCAGAGAGAAACAAGCATTTTTTTAAATTCATCGGGATTATCATAACCTGCATATCTTGTAAATTTAAGGTTATTTTTCTGTACAGAATGAGTTTCAGTAGTATTCTCATTGCTGACAGTAGCATTATTTTTATTTCCGAAATTGACCAAACTGTACACGCCTTTCAAATTTAATACTATCAATTTTAATTATACATATTGTATATTAAGTTGTCAAGTTTATGATGAAGAATCACTTTTATTTACAAATTCACGTCTGAATTTATCCTCTTTTACTATAAAATCAATCTTATGTGTGCATTTATGATTTGAAAATGCAAAATCATTTTCAGAACGCTTATAGAGTGCTTTTATATATACTGAAACTATCATACCACATACAATTCCTGCAATAATTCCAAAGGCTATTGAAAAAGCTATGTTATTTTCTTTTTCATATTTTTCATCTTTTTCATTCCTTACAGGTTCTGTATGTGCAGGAATTGTTTGTGAAAATTCTGTAATCTTTTCAGAAAATAATGTTACAGCGTCTGAAATACGTTCCTCAGCTATATTCGGAGAAACATTTTCAGAAATAATTTTAGATTTAATCGATTCAGTAAAATACTGTGAGGCATTTTCGCCAGTAAAGATAATATCATTGTTAGTATCATAATTTATAAGCAGAATTACGCTTTGAGGATATTTACTGAAATTTTCATTGTAAAAGCTTTCAGCATATTCAACAGCAGATTTTCCCTCAAGATTATCATTAATAATAACTGATACGGTAAAACCACTTTCAGCAGATGTTTTATCAAGAATATTTTCAAGTCTTTCAACTTCCATATCACTTAAACGACCCGATAAATCACACATATTCTGTATTGTTTCGGCATATACGGGAATGTATGAAGTACACATCATAAAAAAGCATATTATTATAATACAAAAAAGTTTTTTTATTCTCATAAAAGTGCTATACCTCCCAGTGTAAAGATAAGAGCAGTAACTATCCCCATACCTATGCATATTGTAAGGAGTTTTGAAACGCTTAAAGGAGGTTCTCCACTAAATCTTCCGTTCTGACCATTTACGGCAAATTCATATTTTTTCCCATTATATTCATAAGTATAAAGCCATACTGGAAGTAAAGTATATTTCCAGCTTGTATCCATAATATTTACATTGATTTTCGATACTTCAAGACTGCTGTAGCCTTTCATAGACTGCCTTAAAATATTGTCACTCATATTAACACATCTGTTTTTTACATTCTGAAAAGGCAGTTTTTTATTGCTGTCGGGAGAATTTATCGGAGTATCAGAAATATGATTTATTTCAAAATCAACAGCTTTTGTATAGTCAAAAGGTTCAATCGACTCAAGGGTTTCCTTTTCAATTCCACTGAAATTATCAGCTGGAATACCATCAAAGGTTATTACAGTATCTCTTTCAACAGAATATTCCTTTGTTTTTGTATATCTGAATTTTTTATCATTGTTTGTACTTATTTTCTTTGCATTTGCCAGAGTGTCAGCTTTTACTATGCAGTCAGCAGTCTGAAAAGGAATATAAACTTTTTTTATATCGAATTTTTCAATAAAATCAGATGGCATAAGTTTTCTTTTTCCACACCATTTATGAAAAGAATTTTCAGCTTCTTCTTTTGAAATGCTGAACGGTATAGCTTTAAACGGCTTATATTCTCCCGAAATACGCTCATAATCTGATATTTCAGTATTGCAGAATATACAATTTTTAATAGGATTTGAAAAATCAGATATAAATTCATTACTACACTTCGGGCATATGCAAAGTCTTGCCTTTTCAGAAAATTCCAAATCAGCGTCAGTAAGCTTTTTTTCAGCAAATTTATATTTGCTGTTCTGAGAAAAATCAAATCTCAGCTTTATTTCATTATCATTAAAAAGACTTTCACAACATTCACAGAACCAGCCCTGTTTATCGGCTCTGAAAGATAAAATTTTTCCACAGTTGGGGCATTTATACTGGGCAATTGCCAAAATTATACCTCCTTACCCTTTCCACATAATGGACAGAAATTTCCATTGTTTGATGAACCACACGAGCATTTCCATACTTTAGATTTTTCAGTTCCACATTCTCAACAGAAAGCCTTTGAATTTTTCGCTCCACAGGAACATTCCCATATTTCAGGCTTTGCTGTTCCACAGTCCATACAGAATTTTGAATAATTAATACAGCCACATTCAATGCATTTCCACGAATTATCAGAATTTTCAGACTTATTAAGATTAATTTGAGGTTGCTGTGAATTTTTTATCTGCTCTGAAATTCTGATAACTGAAATACTTTCCTTATCGAATGCAAGTTTTTGAGGAACTATGCATATGAAATGGAAATCCTCGGAATCTTCAAGGCATATTTGCATAAAACTGTTTATTTTATCAAATATCTGAGGATTTGCAAGTAATTCATAAATATTTTCCTTTTCTGAAATTACAGTTAATGCTGACTGCAAAGCCGATATAAAATCGGGACGTATTATTTCAATGTATTTTTTGAAATTTTTTATAACTTCTGAATTTTCTGTTTCTGCTCTGAAAAATCCCGATATATTAAGATAAAGGTTAGCATTATGGTATTTGCTGAAAAATTTAACAGGCTGTTTGTAATCAATAGGTATTACTATTTCATTCATTCTGCATATTCTCCTCGTATAATATATTTATGGGTAAATTAAAGAGAACCCATATAAAAACTCTTGTTTATCACACAGAAATGTGAGATAATAAATCTGTACAGTCAGAGGGTGCTGTAGTTCTCCTTGAAGCACGGCTTCCGAAAAAA
>JAZKXQ010000399.1:0-2343 GCA_045611725.1 Oscillospiraceae bacterium | reverse complement strand
AACGCTCATAACAAGCCCCAAAGCGGTATACATACCTATAACGGCAGTTCCTCCTGCACTCAGAAACGGCAAAGGGATACCAATTACAGGCATTACTTTAAGAACCATTCCTATATTCATAAAACAATGTGCAAAAAGCATTGCAAATACTCCGATACAGATATTTTTTCCAAGGCTATCCTTTGCCTTACAGCTGTTGTAGATTATTTTAAGGCATACTATAAAGAGAATTATCATAAGTATTATGCAACCTGCAAATCCGAGAGTTTCTCCAAGATATGCAAATATAAAATCGTTGTATATTTCGGGTACTGTATTTTTTGGAGTTTCAAGAAGTCCTTTTCCGAGAATTTCTCCCGATGCCAGTGATTTAAGCCCTAAATTCTGCTGATATTCAGTTCCAAGAGGGTCAGAACCTGGATTTAAAAGTATCAGTATTCTTTCCTTATGTGCTTCGCTTAATGCAAATTGCCATACTAAAAAGACTGCAACGGGAATTATTACTATAAGGGAGAGTATATATTTTATGGAAAGTCCTGCACAGAAAAGCATAAGTGCAAATATTGCAGCGAATATGATAGCAGTTCCATAGTCACCCTGTTTGGCTACTATTGCGATTGGTAATGCTCCGTGAATGCAAAGCAGAGTCATATGAAGAAAATCGTTCATATCTTCCTTTACTTTGGAAAGATGATATGCAAAAGTAATAATAAAGACCGTTTTAAGAATTTCTGAAGGCTGTATTGTTATAAATCCGAGATTAAGCCACGCAACGTCATCAGTACCACTTACTCCGACGCCGAGAGAGGTAAATGTAAGAAATACAAGTATAAGTGTTGGGGGAGCATATAAAAACCATACTTTTGAAAGTTTCTGATAATCTATACCACTCATTATAAAGCATATTATAATACCCACTATTGAAGAAAATGCCTGAACTTTAAAATATCTTTCGTCTATTGTTTCATTATACCATAAGGAATAAAGCAGAAATACACTTATCACCGAGCATATTATCACAGGTACAAGAAGCGATTTATCAAATTTTCTGAAATATTCACGAACTGTTTCAGCAATACTGTTCTTTTTCATTTTCACTCATACTCCCGATATAATCATATATTGCCTTTACTACTCCGTTTTCATTATTGCTGAGAGCCTTATATTTTGAATACTTATGCATATCCTCACAGGCATTTGCCATTGTATAGCTGTATTCAGCTTCTTTAAGCAGTGAAATGTCATTGTAGTAATCCCCGAATGCCATAACTTCTGATGTTTTAATTCCAAATTTATTTTTTATTGCCGAAAGGGCAGTTCCTTTATCTACCTTTTTATTCATTATGTCCATCCATAATGGACCTGATACCTGAATTGAAAAATCATTTCCGAATTTATCAAGCATTTTTAAATATGAATTGCATACAGGATTTAAAAGGTCGCAGATTGCTATTTTAAAAATATTGTCTTTTACTTCATAAAGATTGTCAACTGCACTGAAATTCACATAAAAATTGTTTACTTCATTTTCAAACTGTTCCTTTGCTGATTTATGATAATAAATACCGTTTTCTCCACATAATACGGGGGAAGTATTTCCTATTTCCTCACATATTCTTATTATATCCTTAACAGATTTATCGGGAATTATACTCGGTTCGTGAGGTTTTCCGTCTATTACTACATATGCACCGTTATCGCATATAAAATCAAGCCTGTCGCATAAATCACCAAAAAGGTATGTAAGTGCAGAATATGAGCGACCACTGGCAATTACAAAGCGTATGCCCATACTCTCAACCCTGTCAAGCATTTCTCTGAAATCAGACGGAAGATTTTTATTATCATCAAGAAGTGTTCCGTCCATATCGGTGGCAATAAGTTTTATCATTTGTATATCTCCTTAAATTAATTTTATTTCGTGAATTGTCAGGGCTTTGCACCGACACCCCATTCGCTTTTTGAAAAAAGCGAAACCAAAAACTTTATTTTTAGTATCTTGTTTTCTTTAACCAATCTGTTTTATTTACTCTGTTTTTTAATGAACTGACATTAATTATTCTGCCAGTATTTTCTGTCAAGCGTTCTGAATTGTGAAGCCTGAATTATATGCGATTTTTCAAGTATTTCTTTCCCTTCAATATCTGCAATTGTTCTTGCTACTTTAAGTATTCTGTCATATGCTCTTGCTGAAAGTCCAAGCTTTTCAAAAATATTTTTCATTGCTGTTGACGCTGAATTGTCCATAACGCAGAAATCATTTATATGTGATGGAGGTATCTGTGCATTGCAAAGAATATCCATTCCCTTAAAACGCTGATTTTGTATTTCCCTTGCTCTTTG
>JAZKXQ010000398.1:0-1301 GCA_045611725.1 Oscillospiraceae bacterium | reverse complement strand
AATTGCCTTGCATTTGGAATTTTTCCCTGTTTAAAATGCGACCACGCTGTTTGATATGTAATTGAGTTTTTCTTTGCATATTCACTTAACTTCACTTTATCACCTTTTTTAGTTATATTATAACGTATATGCAAAGAATTGTCAATATATATATATTTATATGTTTTTATATGTTTTAAACATTCGATTATAATACAATTTTTTCTGTTATTTATTGCATTTTCAACAAAAATCTGCTACATATTCTTAACCTTTATTATTACAAGCCCTGCTATCATTGCTATTCCTGCGACTACAAGAGGAAACCACGCATAAGGCATAGGCAGACCCGATACATTCATTCCATAATAGCTGAATATAACTGTCGGTATCTCCATTAAAATTGTGATAATTGTAAGCGTTTTCATTACTATATTAAGATTATTTGAAATGATTGACGCAAGAGTTTCCATAGTTCCGGAAAGGACATTTGAATATATGTTAGCCATTTCTATTGCCTGTTTGATTTCGATAAGAACATCTTCAAGCAAATCCTGGTCGTCCTCATAAAGTTTCAGAACACGTCCTCTTAAAATCTTTTCAAGGGTTACTTCATTGGCTTTAAGCGATGTGGAAAAATATACAAGCGATTTTTCAAGTGCAAGGAGCTGTAAAAGTTCTTTATTTTTCATTGATTTATTAAGTTTTTTCTCGCTTATTGATGATAATTTTTCAATAGCTTTAAGGAATACAAGAAACTTTGTTGCAATTCTTAAAAGTATCAGCAATATAAAGCGTGTTTTAAGAGATGTCTGAACATTTTTTATAACTCCGTTTGCCATTTCATCAAGTATTATATTCTCCATAAGGCTGACTGTTACAACGAAATCCTTGGTAACTATTATACTTAAAGGCATTGTACTGTATATTATTGAATCTCCTGTTTCTTCTTTCTGGGATATTGCATAGTCTACTATAATTAAGGTCTGTTTTTCTTCATTTTCTATTCGTGAACTTTCTTCTTCGTCAAGTGCTGATTTTACAAAGCCTCTGTCAAGACTATATGTTTCAACAAGATATTCTACTTCCTCGTGCGTAGGTGCTATAACACTTATCCAGCAACCTGTTTCAGCCCTGTCTATTTCAGTTACTTTATTATCGATAGTCTTATAATACTTTATCACATAAATCAACTCCCGAAAAATTTTTTTATTTATTTTTTATAATTTCTATCGCTTTTTTCAGCTGAATATCCTTTTCGGGATTTACAGATGTTATATCATCATTTTCATTTTTCTCTACTTCATAATCGGGTACAAGCC
>JAZKXQ010000397.1:0-1671 GCA_045611725.1 Oscillospiraceae bacterium | reverse complement strand
AACATAATGAGAAAATTTTTAAAAGTAATCAAGAATACTGATATATATGATTTAGTAGACTTGATAGAGGTGTGTAGTACGCCAGCAGTTTTTACTGTAAATGCTTAATTTATATATTTTTATATGTTTTAAGCAACTATTCCGATGTATGCTGATATTTTTGGTACAATTCCAATTGCAGAGGCTTTACTCTCAAAAGGTGCATTGCTTGGCGTTGTTCTCTCCTTTATGATGGGAGTTACAACACTTTCTCTGCCGTCGATAATTATGCTCAGAAAAGCAGTAAAGCCAAAACTTCTTGCGATTTTTATTGCGATATGTACTGTTGGAATTATCCTTGTGGGATATTTCTTCAATCTTATTCAACCAATAATTTTATAAAATGGAGGATAAATAATATGAAAAAAGTTGCTTTTATATGTGTGCATAATTCCTGCCGTAGTCAGATTGCTGAGGCTCTTGGCAAACATCTTGCAGGTGATGTTTTTGAAAGCTATTCAGCTGGAACGGAAACAAAGCCACAAATCAATCAGGATGCTGTAAGGCTGATAAAAAAACTGTACGGAATTGATATGGAGCTTACTCAATATAGTAAAACCTATGATAAAATCCCCACACCCGATATTGCAATTTCAATGGGTTGCGATGTGGGCTGTCCATATATTGGCAGGGATTTTGATGATAACTGGGGACTGTCAGACCCGACAGGGAAAAGTGATGAGGTCTTTATTGAAGTCATCAAAGAAATTGAACAGAAAATATTATATCTGAAAAATACTTACACTTTTTTATAGGTTTTTAAGAGTCGTATTTACATATTTTCTCATAGTTATAATTACAAACAGATATGACAAAGCCCATAAGCTACGCTTACGGGCAAAAACTTAAGTACCAAGAAATTTGAATTCTGATTTGTATTTTTTACCTTTTCCACTTGTTGTATAGCTTAAACTGATACCAAATGGCAATCCTTTGAAATAAACAATAAGAGTATCGTCTTTATTTATGATGATTTTATCTGTAACAGAACCGTAAATCTCAATTTGTTCAGTGTCATAGGACATAATGCGGTCAATTTCTGCGATATATTCTTCAATTGTTTTTGTTTTCTTTTTGATTTCAGATTCGTAATTAAGAATTGAATCAATTTTATCCTGAAGTTCAGAAATTTCATTGTCAATTTCATTCTTCTTGTCTTTAAGTTCTTGTTCGGTAATAACCTCATCAAGTAAAAGATTGATAGCTTTTGATTTCTTTTTTTGTAAAGTTTCGATTTTCTTATAGAAAACTTCTGTATTATTTTCGGAACGAAAAGACTGGACACTCTTTATTTCGTCAAGTAATTCCTGTTTCAGGTCGGTAAAATTCATCTGTATAAATTTAAGACAGTATGCAACAGCAGACAGCAGAGTTTTTTCATTTACAGAATTATTATCACAGCCAACAATGTTGCCGAACTTATCGGTCTTATGCTTTCCGTTTTTAACATTTTCATAGCATATCCACGTTTTGTTACCACTACCATCTTTGCGTTTTCTGATATGGCTTATCATACGTCTGCCACATTCACCACAGATGAGTTTCCCACTGCACCAATGGGTTTGTCAATAGTTTTGTGTAAATTTTTTTATAAGATGAAGAAATGTGTGTTTACAATCAATTGATTAGTGG
>JAZKXQ010000396.1:0-2650 GCA_045611725.1 Oscillospiraceae bacterium | reverse complement strand
GTTCAAAAATAACGTTTTTGGTTTCGCTTTTTTCAAAAAGCGAATCGGGTATCGTGGCAAAGCCCTGACGATTCACGCAGTGAATTGAAAGCGTTCAAACGCTCGAAAGGGGTGAATTTTCAGCCAAAGGCTGAAAAGAGGGGAAAACCTGCACGAGAGGTTTCCCCCTTTAAAATCTTTTTACTATATCTTGAAGTTTTTATTGATTAAATTTGTATTTCACACTCTTTTTTTCTATTATGGTATCTCAGTTTCTATTATTTCAGGCTGATTTTCTGTTGGTGTGTCATTAAATTGTTCTCTTAAAATTCCATATAGTACAGACATAAGAGGAATAAATATAACCATTCCAATAACTCCGTAAAGTCCTCCGCCTACTATAACAGCGATTAATACCCACATTGCAGGAAGTCCGATAGATGTTCCTACTACTCGTGGATAGATGAGATTACTTTCAAGCTGTTGAAGTATGATTATAAATACTATAAACCATAAAGCCTGTTTAGGCTCTACAAGAAGAAGTATAAACGCACAGGGAACAGTTCCCAGAATAGGCCCTGCAATAGGGATTATATTTGTAACTCCGATTACGGTACTTATAAGAATTGAATAATCAAATCTGAATATATTCATACCTATAAAGCATATTATTCCAAGGATACAAGCTTCCACCAGCTGACCGCTTATAAAATTTGAAAATGACTCCTGACCGATTTTGAGAAAGTGAACTGTTTTGGAATAGGTATTTTTTTTTAGGAGTCTTTTAGCTATAAGATTTGCCTGATGTTTCAGATGTATTTTATCAGCTAATATATAAATTGAAAGAACAAGACCTATTATAAAATCTATTACGCCATTTACAATATTAGTAGTAACATCAACGGTTTTTTCCACTATATCGGGAATATATTCCGCTACTTTACCAATCTGTCCGAGAAAATCGAACTGTTGTAACCATTCAACATCAAGATATTTTGAAACAGTGAGAAGTATATTCTGGAAGTTTCTGTAATATATATCAAAGTTATCAGAAAGTCCTTTTACACTTATTACAAGCTGAGGAACAACTATTCCTATTATTCCCCCTATTATAAGAAGCGTTACAATGTATATTGAGAGAATTGAAATTTTCAATGGTTTATTCGGAATAGGTTTATTGTTTTTTCTTCTTACATCTTTAAATTTTTCATCAATCTTGCTAAGAGGTCTGTTAAGTATGAAAGCTATTACTATACCAAGAATTATTGGTCTTACAGTTTTCAGCACAAAGTTTATAACCTCAAAAAAGCCCTCATATCTTAAAATTATAAAGGCGACAACTATTAATGCACTTCCGGAAGCAACAATAGTTCTGAACAGTTTTTTGTCCATAATTTTTTTAACCACCTTTTTATTAAAAAGTTATAGTATGAAATAAATTATATCATTTGACAAACATTTTGTCAAGAAATTACTTTATACATTTATAGTAATTATTCAAAAGCCTGATGTTACAATAATTTATATTATGTTCTGAAAAAAATGTAAAGTTAACTTGACAATCAATGTAAAGTATGCTATACTATTATTGTAAAGCTAACTTTACTTTACAGAAAGGAAAATTAATATGTTTAATGAGAATGTTAAAAACAAGATGAAAAAAGCTTTGGGCTTGATGTTATGTCTGGGGATTGTTGTACTTCGTATGTGCAGTGAGTTGATTGGTGGTTCTTTTTCGGAATTTTATGAAAGTGCTTCTCCGTGGCTGATGACAGGATTGAGTGTTGCTATGATGTTGGTATGTAATTCACAATATGGAAAGTGTGGCGAAAAAATTAATTGAAAAACAGAATACAGGAGTTAAGAAAAAGCCATAAAGTAACACAGCAGGAACTTGCAGATGCATTATGTGTTACAAGACAGACTATTATTTCCCTTGAAAATGGAAAATATAATGCTTCACTTACACTTGCTCACAAGGCAGCACAGTTTTTTGGTATGACTATTGAAGAATTATTTATTTTCGAGGGTGACGAAAATTTACAGTTGTGAGGATTAGATATGGAAGAATTCAGAAAGAAAATGGAAAAGAAACTGCGTATTTACAGTATTATGTGTTGTATTATGCCTTCAATCTTTTTTGGTATGCGTTTTATAGTTGGTAATGCAAGTGATTTTTCACAGGGTATGGTAACAGGGTTGTTTATAGGCGGAATGTTTTCGGCGATTTTCTTACTTACAAGAACATATGCAATTTTGCATAATGAAGAAATGCTTAAAAGTAAGTATATTCAGGAAACTGATGAGCGAAATAATGCAATTATTAAACAGACAACACAGACTTCAAGCCTGATTTCTATTTTTGTCACAGCAATGGCGGTTATCATAACAGGATTTATAAATGAAGTTATATGCATTACGCTTTTTGTGAATTTCATTGTTGATGTTATTATTACTCTTATTGTACTGGCATATTATAAGAGAAAAATGTAATAGACTATATATTGACAGTGTGTGGAATTTTTATAAATAGACCTGTTTAATAACCTATTTTTGAAAATTATATATACCACAAATCAAAGCGACACGCAGACCAAGTTTTTTTCTTTTATTTCTATAACGAGAAGATAATATTTTAAACCTTTTTATATAGCAATTAATATGTTCGATA
>JAZKXQ010000395.1:0-2045 GCA_045611725.1 Oscillospiraceae bacterium | reverse complement strand
AACTTACACACTTTATTTTACACTCCCGAATTTTTCATCAATAATATTTAATTTTTTTAGCACCCAACCCATAAATATTACAAAAAATACAGGCACAGTAGCATTAAGACTGAATATAAAATTATTCATTTTTTAAATCTTCCCCTATAATAATATTATTATTTTTCTCAACAACTCTTGCCAAAGTTTCATAGAACACATTTATATTTACAGGCTTTGTGAGGTATTCATTCATACCTGCTTCAGTAGCTTTCTGTTTATCCTCTGAAAAAGCATTTGCCGTCATAGCTATAATAATAACCTGTTCGGCATCTTTTCTGTTGAGATTTCTTATTTCCTTAGTTGCCTCAACACCATTCATTTCGGGCATTCTTACGTCCATAAGAATTACTGAATAATAACCCACAGGAGAATTAGCAAACATATGTACAGCTTCTTTACCATTACAAGCAATATCTGTATTAAATCCTGCTCTTTCAAGCAATTCCTGTGCAATTTCAGCATTAAGAGGATTATCTTCAGCAAGAAGAACTTTTTTACCACTGAAATGCATATCTTCAAAATTCAATGATTTATTCACTGTTTCCTCTTTTTTATCAGAAATTTTCATACTTACTGAAAAGAAAAATTCAGCTCCTTGATTTTCTTCACTTATAACCTGAATTGTGCTGTTCATCATTTTAAGAAGATTACTTGTTATTGTAAGACCAAGACCTGTACCACCAAAATTTGACGCTGTATTTTCCTCTGCCTGTTCAAAAGGTCTGAAAATTTTATCTGTATTTTCTTTTTTTATCCCTATTCCTGTATCCTTTACAGAAAATTTTATTACTTCATAGGAATCGGAAATATTTTCAGAAGTCGCTGAAATTGTTACACTGCCATTCTCAGTAAATTTTAAAGCATTGCTTACAAGATTTATTATAATCTGTTTAAGACGCAGTTCATCTCCTGTAAATTCAGAATTTACATAATCTTTTTTAATAATAAAATCAATTTTTCTTCTTTCAAATAATGGTCTGAAAACATCGTCAATACCATTTAAAGTTTCATCAAGATTAAAATCCTGATTTACAAGAATAAGTTTACCACTTTCTATTCTTGAAATATCCAGAATGTCATCAATAAGCATTTTTAAAAATTTTGTAGAGCGTTCTATCTTTGCTATACAGGACATAACCTTTTCAGGATATTCATATGAATTTTTAGCAATTTCGGTCATTCCTATAATAGCATTCATAGGAGTTCTTATTTCGTGTGACATATTGGCAAGAAAATTACTTTTTACTTTTGAATTTTCTTCTGCTTTCATATTGTTTACATATGATTTTGTATAGAGTATTATAATTATTATACAAAAAATAACTGAAAAAATTGCTTGTCGCTGAAGAAGTATATATGATTCCTGATAAAGTCTGTTTTCACTTATGACTATTGTGAGATACCATATATCATTTATTTTTTTATAAAACTCATATTTTTTTATATCATAATAATTATAAATTTCAATGCCTTCTTTTTCATCACCGTGATTATGATTCATCATATATTCTTTGTCAAATTCAGTTTCCATAGCATCTGTATTACTGTTTGAAAGTATGATTTTTCCTTTATTGTCTATTATAAACCACGACGCTTCGTCCATTATAACACTATTCATAAATCCAGCAATAATATCCATATCAATATCAACAGCAATAATTGCATAATCCTTTACTTTTCTTGCAACGGTCATTTTTCCATTTTCTTCAATAAATACAGTTTTATCAGATTTAACAGCTGTATTATACCACGAGTATTCAGTTAAATCAGATGTATTATAGCTATCCGTATTTATAAATTCATTGTTTACATAGCCATAAATATTACTGTATTCAGTATTTGTTTCAGTTTTTATATATTCAGAAAAAGAATCAATATAGCGTTTTATATCTTCCGTTTTATGTGAGCCAAGATTTTCAATTGAAATAGCTGCCATATCAAGTACAAATTCTGCTGTATTTATAACATTTTCTGAATTGTCAGCTGCACTCTGAACAGAATTC
>JAZKXQ010000394.1:0-4201 GCA_045611725.1 Oscillospiraceae bacterium | reverse complement strand
GAATTTCCCTATCAATTCCTCTTGTAAGGTATCTCGGCTGATTTTTTTCAAACATAATTTTTCTCCTCCATTTTTATTACTCTCTTACCTTAGAGTCAAAGAGTTTATACAGTTCTCCATATCTTGTTATAATTTCTATTGCTCTATTATTTTGAGCCAAAAGTCTATACAATTCTCCATATCTTGATATAATTCTATCACTCCCTTACTCTTGAATCAAAGAGTTTATGCAGTTTTCCATATCTTGTTATAATTTCTATTACCTTATTATTTTGAGCCAAAAGTCTATACAATTCTCCATACATTGTTATAATTTTATTACTCCTTTACTCTTGAATCAAAGAGTTTATACAGTTCTCCACGTCTCATTACAATTGTTTCTGTAAGTTCTGATGTAACTCCGAAACCTATGTCAAGAACTATACTGAAATTGTACGGATATACTTTTATTTCTTTAATGAATTGCTGTATAAAGCTTCTATACTCCTCAGTATTTCTCTCCATTCCTTTCCATTCTCTGTAAAGATATTCAATATCTTTGTATTCTATAGTTTCCATAAGATTCATAGATTTCAGCCTTGTTTCAAGCTGCAGCTTTTCATTTTCAAGTTTTTCAGCCCTTTGTATCAGACTATCTGTAAGTATTCCTTTTTCTATAGCATTGGTTATATTATTGAGATTTTGAATAATTTCATTATACTGCTTTAAAATATTTTCATAGTTAGTATTGTAATCTTTGTTATACTGCTTTACATACCTATTTATGTTACTGACAGCCTTTTTAAGATTGTTAGGATTCAATAATTTCTCTCCAATAACTAAAGATATATGACAATCCAGATAATCCTTGTTAAGTTCCTTATTCTTACATTCTATGCGATGTGTAGGACAGCGATAGGTTGCAAGTCTTGTCTTATTTGCTCCTGAATATCTGACGTTTCCTATCATTCTTTTTCCACAGATTCCACATATCACTTTTCCTGTAAGCAAGTAAAATTCCTTACTATGAAATCTTCCAGCATTACGTTTATTGGAGTCTTTACGTCTTTGAACTTTCTGAAATAATGATTTTGATATTATCTGTGGGCAACCATTTTCTATACTGACTATTTTTTCAGAATTTTTATTAAATACAAACGTTCCTGTATATTTTTCATTTGACAGAATACTATACAAACTGTTTTTTCCGAATACTCCTCCACGCTTTGAATGATAGCCCAGATTGTTGAGAGTTTCTGAAATTTTATTGTATCTATGACCATCTGCAAACATATGGAATATCAGTCTCACTGCCTCAGCCTCTTTCGGCACTATTTCAAGCTTTCTTTCATCATTCAGACGATAACCAAGAGGAGTACAGCCTCCGGTATGTTTGCACTGGAGAGCTGTTTCATTCATTCCTTTCATTACTTCCCTTGAGAGATTTTTTGAATAATATTCAGCCATACCCTCTAAAACTGATTCCATTATGATACTTTCAGGACTATCGTCCATACGTTCAAGAACGCTACAAAGTCTTACATTATTCTTTTTCAGCCTCTTTTTATAGATTGCACTGTCATATCTGTCTCTTGAAAATCTGTCAAGTTTATGCACAAGTACAATATCAAAAAGATTTCTGTTACTGTCCTCAATCATTTTCTGAAACTCTGGTCTGTTATCAGTGGTTGCACTTCTTGCCTCGTCAGTATACGTTGCTACAATTTGCCAATGATTCTGTTTACAAAAATGATTCATAGCCCTTATTTGTGCATCAATACTTTCAGAACGCTGATTGTCGCTTGAAAATCTTGCATATTGTGCAACTCTTGGAATATTCAGCATTTTACCACCTCAACAGGCATAAAAATATCTTCTGCATAGCTATCAGAAATGATTTTCACACCATGCAGATATGTTTTATCTCCGATTTCAAGAACTTCTGTAAATTCCATTTCAGATGTAACAAAATTCTGATTTTCTGAATTTTCAAGAATAACAAAACAGCCTATATCATCGAGATTATCAACCTGATATTCTTCCATCATAGTTGTTGCCTTGTTTCTAATATATTCCATAAGAACAGGGTTTTTAATGTTTTTGATTTCTTTAAGATTTGTAATTTTAATCATTTTCAATTTCCTCCATTTCATAAGGCTCAAGCTCCCAATAACTTCTTAATGACGGTGTGAGAGGATGACAGCCTTCTTTTCCAATCTGATACATTTTGTTCTTATGCTCTGAAATTTTTTCAAGAATTTCCCTTTGTCTTTCACGAACACGCTTAGTATTTCTTCCAACACTACCCCAAGCGATTATTATTGCATCACTCATCGAGGCGTACTGTTCAATAATTGTATCTGTTTCATAGTCGATAAGGTCTTCATCAGAGTTAAACCTCAGCTTCAGTTTTTCTGTTATTCTGCTGTAAAGATTTACTATGCTGACACTTCCAAATCCAAGATTTGAAAGATTATTCATAACAAGCATTGTTGTAAGGTCATAGTTAAGCGTATCAGCTGTATTAGGATTTATCATGATTATCATTGCTGATTTCTTATTTTTATCCCATTCTTTTTTTAACAAAAGCCTGTGTTTCTTATCGTCTGAAAATATTGCTTTACTTTTCAGAACATTTGTTTCCGCAAGCATTTTTTCACTCCTTTTTGTTAAAAAAACAAGGCAGAGATTTTACTCTCTGCCCGTTTAATTTACTTTTTGTTTGTAACTGCCTTGAAAACTTTTATTATGCATACTGCAACTTCAACGACAATTTCAATAACCATTTTCATCATTCGCTATCTCCTTTCATAATTGCATTTGTAAGAATTGCAACAGCAATTGTACTTTCTGCAACAATGGTAAATATTACACCTGCAACAAAACCTTTCATATTTCCACCTCACTTTCTTCAAAAATATCAATATCATACAGTATCATTTCCTCGATTTCATCATAAGAATATCCGAGGGAACGCAGATATTCTATTTCTTCTTCATCAACTCCATAGTATCCACAAATTGTTTTAAGGTCATTGAAATATTCTTCATTTTCTTCAAAATCAT
The DNA here is from genome assembly GCA_045611725.1 of Oscillospiraceae bacterium. Classification (GTDB taxonomy): domain Bacteria; phylum Bacillota; class Clostridia; order Oscillospirales; family Ruminococcaceae; genus UBA5884. The sequence continues at coordinate 1,157 of JAZKXQ010000394.1, read as the reverse complement.
TATAGCCATAGTTGTACCATCTTCCGAAAAATCTTTCAGTTTCATGTACTTTAAATTCTGATGACCATATTTCACCATCTGGCTCTATCTGAATTATGTTGCCTTCTTTAACAATAACTTCATTACATTTCAAATCAAATCCAGTTGATTTTAATGATTTTTCAAGAATTTCAGTTGTTGAAGCATAGACATACAGCCCAAGTTCTTTATAATGGTATATTGTCAAAGGATTGCTACCTTTTACAAGGAAAAGTGAATTATTATCTTTAAGAATTGTAAAAACGAAACTTCCATCAACTATTTCAGCCATATTTTTTATACTTTCTATGTTGACAGCATTTTCCTTTTCAAGAAGCTGAACAGCTATGTAGGAATCAGTTTCTATATGGGTTTTCGGGAGATTGTGTTCACTTCTCAATTTTTTATCATTGTAAAGTACACCATTATGAGCAAGAGCAAATTTTTCTGAACAGATAGTACCTTCAAAAGGGTGATTGTTGAAGTTGAACTTCTCATTGCCCTGTGTTGTCATTCTTGTGTGACCTGTCACTGCTGTTGTACCTTTTGGAAAGTAGAGATTGACTTTGTGGGCTGGTTTTGGTGTTTTGTAAGTGACGATTTTGCCATTGTTTATGTAGCTGATGCCTGTTGCGTCCGTTCCTCTGATTTCTGCCGATTTTGAAAGTTCTTTTATCAGCTTGATTAAAGTTTTATGATTTACTTTCTTTCCATAGTCTAAAAATCCAAACACTGCACACATAATTTATACCTCCTCAGTTATTTCAATGTAGTCATTCACATACAGTTCACGTTCTTTAAGATACTGAATCAGTTCAGAATAACAAATTTCCTTTACAAAATCACTCCATGAAAGATTTTCAATTTCTTCTTCAGACATAGAAAGAGCCACATTGCAAATCTCACTTACAAGTTGCAATGTGGCTATAAATGTATTGTATTTTAATGTACCTCTGAAAAGTCTGAACTCTATAGTCTTGTAGTTACAAAGGTTTATGGCTGAGTATCTTCCATTTCCTGATGTCTTAGCTTTGTCAAGAATTTCGGCTCCTGTTTTCTCAAATCCATATCTTGCTGACCATCTGTTCATTTTGGATTTACTTCTTCTGGAGAATTTAAAGATTTCATTCCAATGTTTT
>JAZKXQ010000393.1:0-6577 GCA_045611725.1 Oscillospiraceae bacterium | reverse complement strand
GTAAGAACTCTTGAACTAAAACAGAAGGAAAAATATCTTCAGGCATTCTTTTTTGCATTTTTCGCATTCGCAATAGTTCTGTTGCCTATAACCATATATACAAAAGGGTATTTTATTTACTATGGAGATTTTAATTCCCAGCAACTACCTTTCTATTATCACGCTTCCGAAATGGTTAAAAACGGTAATTTATTCTGGGATTGGGGAACAGACCTCGGAGCAAATTTTATAGGCTCATATTCATTCTATCTGCTTTTCAGTCCATTCTTTTTAATATCCCTGTTACTTAAACAGGAATATCTTATGTATGCAATGTCAGTTCTGCTATGCCTTAAATATGCCTTTGCGTCACTTACAGCATACATATACATAAGAAAATTCGTAAAAAATACAGACTGTGCATTGATAGGTGCATTATTGTATGCATTTTCGGGTTTCCAGTCATTCAATGTATTCTTTAACCACTTTCACGATGTTACTGCATTCTTCCCTCTCCTGCTGTGTGCATTCGAGGACAGAATTAATAAAAACAGGCGAGGAGTATTTGCTCTTGCAGTAGCTTTTATGGCTGTTCTTAATTACTATTTCTTTGCAGGACAGATAATATTTGGTATAATATACCTTATTGTAAGATGTTCAAGTGATGATTTCAAGATAGACGGTAAAAAATACGGAGCAGTAATTTTTGAAGCCGTTACTGGTGTTATGATAGCCTGTGTAGCACTTCTTCCATCGGCAATGGCTATAATAGACAATCCACGAGTTGATGATGCTCTGTTTGGTCTTGATATGGTAGCATATTATGATGAACTTAAAATATGGAAAATTCTTCAGGCGTTCTTTATGATACCTGACGCACCTGCAAGACCTAATCTCTTTGAAAATGATAATTCACAATGGGCATCAATTGCTGGTTATCTGCCATTATTCTCAATGACAGCAGTTATTCCATTCGTTGACAAGAAACGCAGTCACTGGGCTTCAAAGCTTATAGTAATCTGTACAATATGTGCATTTATACCCTTCCTTAATTCAATGTTCTATATGTTTAATGGCTCATACTATGCAAGATGGTTTTATATGCCAATTCTTATAATGGCAATGATGACAGCCTCCATTCTTGAAGAAACTGAAAATAAAACAGATATGTCAGGAGGAATTAAAGTCTGTGGATTTTTCCTTGGAGTATTTGCAGTAATCTCACTTCTTCCTACCCTTAATAAAGAGGGCGAAACAGAATGGTTTAGTCTGCCTCATAATGAATATTATTTCTATATCCCTCTTGCAGTAAGTGTTATATGCCTTATAGCAACAAGCAGAATTGCAAAACTTAGAAAAGAAAACAAGCCATTTATCAAAAAAGCTGTTGCAATGACAGTTATTGCATCATATGTATGCACATCGGTTATTGTTTATTTCGGAGTATCAATAGGAACTTATCCTGAAAATTATATAAATGCAACCTTCAAGGCTGAAGAATTTGTACTTGATGTACCATCTGAACCTTCTGCTGAAACAGAAATAGTTCTGGAAAATACAGAGGAAACTGTTTCAGAAAATGATTTCTGGCGTGTGGATATGTGTGAAAGCTATGATAACTATCCTATGTTCTGGGGATATTCTTCAATGCGTACATTCCATAGCATAGTACCTGCTTCAATAATGAATTTCTATAATGAAATAGGCATAACAAGAGATGTTTCCTCAAGAGCTGAACCTGAATATTACACATTAAGAGGTCTTTTTTCAGTAAAATATTATTTTAATTATAATAATGGAGTTGATGGAAGTACATCTGCTGATATAAAAGGCTTTGAATATCTTAAATCCCAGAATGGATTTGATATATATGAAAATAAGCATTTCGTTCCTATGGGCTTTACATACGACTATTATGTTCCATTGTCAATGACTGAAAAAATGGATAAAAAAGCAAAGGAAAAACTTCTTATAAAGGCAATAGTAGTTGATGATGAATACATTTCAGCAAATAAAGACAGCATTTCTGCTGAACAGACTACTGACACAACTCTTACAGAAGAAGAATATTATGCTGAATGTGAAAAACGTTCTGCATCATCTTGTTACAGCTTTAAATATGATTCAAAGGGATTTACTGCAAAAACAAATCTTACAGCAGAAAATCTTGTATTCTTCAGCGTACCATATGACAAAGGCTGGACTGCTACCGTAAATGGAGTTGAAACTGAAATTATTGAAGCTAATTACGGATTTATGGCTGTAAAGGGTGAAGTCGGTGAAAATATAATCAAATTTTCATATGTTCCATATGGTCTTAAAGCAGGTGCAATAATTTCTGTTGCAGGTGTTATAGTATTGATTGTTTATCTTGCTATGGCGTCATCAATGGCTAAAAAATCTTCAAGAATGCCTGAACCTTATTTCGATGAAAGTGAAATAACTGGCAGAAAAACAAATAAGAAACGCAGAAAGAAAAAATCATCTTCAAAAAATAAAGCACCTGAAAGAGTTCAAAATACTCATAAACCAAAGAAAAGAAAAAAGATTAACAATGATGACTTTATGGAAGAAGAAAAAATGACAGCTGAAGAAAAACATATAAATGATGATAACAGCAAGGAAATTGAAAAGTTTATGCGTGGTTATACAGGTGTTATATCAGTTAAAAAGTCAGCTGATGACTTTAAGAATAACAAGCTTTTTGAAGACATAGAGAATAATAAGGAGTAATAAAACAAATGCATCTCAATGAAGAATGTATAAGCTCGGAGAAAATTTTTAACGGAAAAGTTATCAATGTAAGAGTTGATAAGGTAAAACTTGAAAACGGCTCTGAATCATTCAGAGAAGTAGTTCATCATAATGGTGGAGTTTGTGTACTCCCTCTTACTGATGAAAATGAGGTGATTTTTGTAAAGCAGTTCAGGTATCCTTATATGGAGGCAGTACTTGAAATTCCTGCTGGAAAGCTTGAAAAGGGCGAAAATCATTATGATGCCGGAAAACGTGAGCTTCTTGAGGAAACAGGCTGTATATGTGGAAATTATCAGTATCTCGGACAGCTTTATCCAAGTCCTGGATATGTAGATGAAATTATTCATCTTTATCTTGCAGACAAACTTGAATATCAAAAGCAACAGCTTGATGATGATGAATTTCTTGACATAATAAAAATACCATTTGAAAAGGCTGTTGATATGGTAATGTCTGGAGAAATAAAGGATTCAAAAACTCAGGTATGCATACTTAAAGCATATATGATGAAAAAATAAAACAAGGGCAGTTTTTCAACTGCCCCCATACATTTAAAGTTCTTCGTCTGCTTCGGAAACTGCAAGGTATTTATTATAGGCGTCAAGAATTTCATTTTCAATGATTTCTCGTGCCTGTGGAGAAATAGGGTGAACTATATCTCTGAATATACCACTCTCGTCCTTACGGCTTGGCATAGCTACGAAAAGCCTTTCATCACCATTCACGATTTTAATATCGTGTATGGCTATCATATCGTCAAGAGTGATTGATATAACTGCTCTCAGACGACCCTCTGTTATTATTTTTCGGATTTTAATATCTGTTATTTCCATAGTGACCTCCTTCACATCATAAAATATGATGTAAGATGAAAAATTTTTTTATTTGCAAGAGTATTATTGACTTCTGCGGATAAAATATACAATAACTTTTTTAAAGATTGGAATGATTTTTTTGGATAAGAATATTCTTAAAGGCAAAAAACATATTCATTTTATTGGTATAGGTGGTTCGGGTATGTATCCCCTTGCACAGATACTTCACTCTCAGGGGTATTATCTCACAGGTTCTGATAACAATGAAACTGAAACTCTTGACGCAGTAAGAAAAATGGGTATACCTGTATATCTCGGTCAGAGAGCTGAAAATATTGAAGGTGCTGACCTTATAGTTCATACTGCTGCTATTATGGAGGATAATCCAGAACTTATTGCATCAAAACAAAGCGGCGTTCCTGTTCTCGAAAGAAGCGAACTTTTAGGAATTGTTACAAGCTGGTACAATAACGCTGTATGCGTTTCGGGAACTCACGGCAAGACTACAACTACTTCAATGATTACTCAAATTCTATATACTCAGAAAATGGATATATCAGCATTTATTGGTGGTAAACTCCCTTGTATAAACGGAAGCGGTCTTGCAGGAAAAAGCGATACCCTTGTATGTGAAGCCTGTGAATTTGTTGACACATTCCTTAAACTTTATCCAGATGTTTCTGTAATTCTTAACATAGATGCTGACCATCTTGATTATTTTAAAACTCTTGACAATATTATAACCTCATTCAGCAAATTTGCTGATAAGACTACAAAAGCACTTATAATAAACGCTGATGATGAAAATACTCTTGAGGCAGTAAAAAGAACTCCGACTGCTGATAATAAACAGATTATTACATTTGGCTGGAATAAAAACTGCGATTACTATCCAGTAGATATTAAAAAAGTTAATGGTATCCAGACAAAATACACACTTATGCATAAGGCAGAACCATTTGCAGAAATAACTCTCAATGTACCTGGAGAACATAACATTATAAATTCTGTTGCTGCCGCTGCTGCTGCTCATTACTGTGGAGCTGAAAGAGAATCCATTGAAAAAGGTCTTTCTGATTTCAGAGGTGCTAAAAGACGTTTTGAAATTATTGCAGAGAAAAAAGGAATAACAGTTGCTGATGATTATGCACATCACCCTGCTGAACTTACTGTAACTCTTGAAGCTGCTATGCAGATGGGTTATAAAAAAGTATGGGCAATCTTCCAGCCTTTCACTTATTCAAGAACATCAATTCTCCTTGATGATTTCGCAAAAGCCCTTTCAATACCTGATGTTGCAGTGCTTACTGATATAATGGGTTCAAGAGAAAAGAATACCTATAATATATATTCAAAAGACCTTGCCGAAAAAATCGAAAATTGTATATGCTTTGAGCAGAATGAGGAATCAGATACAAGAAAAGTTCAGAATTTCAATGAAGTATGCGATTATATCTGCGAAAATGCCTCTGAAGGCGACCTTGTAATAACTCTTGGCTGTGGAGATGTTTATAAAGTTGCAAAAATGATTGCAGAAAAACTCTCTGAGGAGTAATTTTAAAATGCTTAATGAACACGAAACAAGAATTTATGAATATATAAAGAAATCACTTGATAAAGGAATACCTCCCACAGTGCGTGAAATATGCCGTGAACTTGGGTATGCTTCAACGTCAACTGTAAACAAATATATAAATAATCTTCGTGAATATGGATATATAGAAAAATCAGAAAATCTTAAAAGGAATATAAAACTTGCAGGATATAAATGCATAAACATTCCTGTAATAAGTATGGAAAATTATTGTCAGAATTTTCTTGACATCGAAAATGTAACAGGTTATATATGCTGGACTCCTGACAAGGACTATGAATATCCTCTTTTTGCAGTAAAATCGAATTGTGACTATAAAGATATAATAAAAAAAGATGATGTGATAATTGCTGAAAATACAGCTGATGACGGAAAAAAATACTATATAGAACACGACAACAAAGAACTTTATTTTACAGAAACCAATTCACCTTTCTGCATAGGGAGAATAATTTCCATAGTAAAATATATCTGAAAAAGGAGATATAAAAAATGAATATTGAGGTCATTACTGCTCCTCTTATAGGAGGACTTATAGGACTTCTTACAAATGGAATAGCAATAAAAATGCTTTTCAGACCACTTAAACCTGTTTATATAGGTAAGTTCAAAGTTCCTTTTACTCCTGGAATTATTCCAAAGGAAAAAGACCGTATTGCTAAAGCTGTAGGTCGTGTTGTAGGAACTCATCTTCTTGATAATGATACTATAAAAAATGCCTTGCTTTCCGATAATGTACGTGATAAAATCAACATACGCATAAGCGAATTTATTGAAGAATATAAGAATATGGAAATCCCTGTTTCCCAATATCTTGAAGAAAGAAATTACCTTGAAAGAATTAATGGAATAGAACAAAATGCCGTGGAAAACATTGCTGATTACCTTACAAAAAAACTTGTAAAATCTGATATAGGAACATTGCTTGTTGAAACAGCATTTGAAGAAATTTCAGAAAAACTCAATCCTATGATTATGGCAATCGCAGGTAATGCAATAACTTCAGCAAAAGTTCCCCTTGCCGATAAAATAAACAGAATGGCAGAGGAAAAAGCCTCTCCTATGATAAAAGAGTATATAAACAGCGAATATGATAAAATACTTAACCGTCCTGTAAGTGAAGTTACTATTATTATAACAGAAAAATTCCCTGAAATCAATGAAAAAGTATGGGAAATATATTCTGACTTCATAAATAAAAAGCTTAACAATATGCTTGAAGCTTTTGATATTGCGAATATTGTTGAACAGAAAATAGTTGAACTTGATATGGAACAGGTTGAACAGCTTATACTTTCAATAATTCAGAAGGAGCTTAATGCTATAGTATATCTTGGTGGTATTCTTGGTATTATTATGGGATTTTTCAACTTATTGTTTTAATAAATACAAAACACCTGTAGTTAACAAAAACTACAGGTGTTTTACTATA
>JAZKXQ010000392.1:0-2277 GCA_045611725.1 Oscillospiraceae bacterium | reverse complement strand
ATTGTTTTTAATGTTAAAAATAATATAACTGCCGTCTTTGGCATAAAAGTAAAGGAGAAAAATATGAGTAATAACGGAAGAAAAATATACAATTCCGAAAGAGAAAGACGAAGAAAACAACGACAGCTAAGAGGATTTCTTTCATTTGTTTTTTCAATAACAATAGTATTCGGAATAGGTGTTATAGGATTTAATCTTGCAAAACCTGTTATAAAATATTTCAGTGGTGATGATGAAAGCTCATCTGCTCAGGTAAATGCAGATGCACAGCCTTCTGATACATATGAATTGATTTTGACAGAACCATCAGTTACTGAACAGATAATTGATAATTCAGAACAGACTTCACAGATAACCACTGAAACTGATATTTCTGAAAATACAGATAATTCTGATAATACAAATACTTCAGAAAACTCCGAAGAAACAGACATTTCACAGGATACTGATGTATCATCATCTTCAAATCCTAAAACAACTACTGTAACAACTGAAACGAAAAAACCTGTATCAACTACAAAACCTCTTGAACCTGCTGTTACAACAACAGTTTCGGAATCATATTCAAGTCTTAAAGAAGAAAATATTCAACCATCTGTTACAACTTCAGCTCCACAGCAACAATATAGCAGTTCATATCATCTTACAATTGAAGATATGGAAAGTATGAGCAATTTTAATTCATCTCTTTCAAAAGCTGTTCATCGTGAGGGCTGTACATCTGTAATAGTACCTTTGAAACAAACAGGTGGTTATATATATTATGCGTCATCTGTGGAGGGTGCAGTTGGAAGTGGTGCTGTAAAATCAAATCTCCAGCTTTCAGAAATAGTATCTGCTATAAAATCAAAAGGGCTTACTCCTATCGCAGAAGTAAGCACTCTCTATGATAATGTATATTCTCAGGTATATACTGTTGCTTCGTATAAATTTGCTGATGACGGAACAACTTCGTGGTGGGATAACAGTCAGGAAAAGGGAGGAAAACCGTGGCTTTCACCTTATTCAAAATATTCAAAGCAATATCTCGCCTCACTTGTTGCTGAAATCTCCAATGCAGGATTTACAAAGATAATATGTACTGATTTTGTATTCCCTCCTTTCAGAGATTCAGACGTTGAACTTCTGGGAAGTTATGTTGTTTCAAAGGACAGATATAAAGAACTTCTTTCAGTAGCATATGCAATGGACGACGCAGTAAATTCAAATACTGATTTATCTGTATCATTTTCAGCTTATGACGCTATAAAAGGAAATGCAGAAATCCTCTCACCATCTGAAATGAATGGTCTTTCAGTGACTCCTGTTATAGATATGACAAGTTTCGGAAATTATGTAACTACATATAAAGGTCAGAAATTTGACCTTTCCGGAAGTACTTTCAATAAAGCTGTAGGAATTATTGAGGCTCTTGAAAGTGTATGTGATGGAGTTGAAATGACTCCATACTTCAAATCAGAAAATCTTGACAGCGATGATTTACAGCAGATTATGAAAGCAACCAATGCTCTTGGATACGATTGCTATTTTAATTAATTTTTACTACTCCCCTGCTCTGTATTATTTATCTCCCTTAAAACAATAATAGTCATTATAAGTAAAAATACAGATGGGATTATTGAATAATCGGGATTATATATTCTATGCGATGAAAAAGATGATGCTGATATGCAAAGGTCTGTTCTGTCTGCTATAAATTTGCAGATTATTCCTGAAAAAATTGCTGAAATAATTCTTGAAAAAATGAACAGTTTCATATTCAGTCTGCCTCTTGATATTGCAGATACTTGTACAGCAACGCATAATCCTCCAAATGATAAAAGAGAGGCTGTAACAGGAATTAATGTATAATCTCCTGATGGAAGTTTACATATCCCACTTATTTCAAGAAATGCATAGATTATACCCGATATTTTTTCATAACTGTACCCACTTACATTATGAATAATATGTACTATTATATCTATCACTCCACAATTTTCTAAAATTGCTGAAATTACTGAAAAACCTAAAATCATTGCACATACTAAAAGCATTGATTCGGCTGAATTTTTTACTGCTATTGTAATAATTTCAGCCGATATTTTTATATTATCAGATTTATCAGTTTTTAAAATATTTTTTTTATATCCCAGAATAAAACGCATTATTATTGCAGTAAGAATATTTGAAATTGTTATACTTAAAAATATTATCATTCCTGTTTTTTTATCGGAAAAAAGTTTTGTTCCTACTGTTCCAAGAATAAATGCAAAACCACTTGAAAAACAAAAGCAA
>JAZKXQ010000391.1:0-2444 GCA_045611725.1 Oscillospiraceae bacterium | reverse complement strand
GGACGGTCTTCTCTTGGTCTGAAAGGAACTCTCGCTTCGCCACCACACGACGCACATATTGCAGTAAACATTTCTCTTTCTGTTTTATTCGCATTTTTTCTTGCATCACGGCAAGTCTTACATCTCTGTGGTTCATTTACGAAACCTTTTTCTGCATAAAACTCCTGTTCGCCTGATGTGAATACGAATTCGTTACCACATTCCTTGCATACTAATGTCTTATCTTCGTACATTATTTTTTACCTCACTTGTAGTATTTTGGACCTCGGACGGATTCACACCGACACCTTTGTTAAACAACGCTCTTATTAAGCTACTGGGTCATATATTACTGAACATCTCGCAACTAAAGTTGCAAGGTTACCGGGAATCCTCTCCTGATGGAAAGATATTCGCCAGACTATCCCATAGTTCTTATGGTTCTTATGTATGTTATATTGCTGATATTCTTATTTCTTAATTCAGAAAATCAACAGTAAACAGATTTTTCATTCAGAAAAAATTTTCTCTGTTCCACGAAGATTTTAATTTTCTTCTTATTCTCTGCATCGCATTATCGACTGACTTGACAGATATATTTTTCTGTTTTGCTATACTTTTATAGCTCATACCTTTAAGAAACATTCTGAATATTTCCCATTCACGACTGGAAAGCAGTTTTATTATTTCATCATAAAGCTGACCGAGATGTTCCTTCTGAATAAATATACTTTCGGGAGTATCTACGGAAAGCACATCTTCATTATTTTCAAGTTCATCAACAGGAACAGCGTTATTCTGATTTTTATTCAGAATAGTTCTCATACGATTTAAAACGCATATTTCGGCAAAAGTGGAGAATTTCGCATTATATTTATCGCTGAATTTTGAAACTGCATTTAAAAATCCAAGAAGACCTTCCTGAGCCAAATCATCTGCGTCTGCTGACTGATTTGGCATTGAATAAGCCTTACGCCATATACTTCCTGCATATCTTAGAATAAGAACAGTAACAGCCTCACTGTTTTCAGCCGATATTCTGACTAATTCTTCATCGGTCATATCTTCAAAACAGTTTTCCATAAAATTCAAACCAAGCATAATACCTCACTGAAATATGGTCAAATATATTAATTATTCAGGAACTTAATATATTATATTGTTAATGATATACGAAAAAAGGGAATTTGTCAAGTTTTTTCAGTATATTTTTTCGTTCAGGGACAATAAAACGGCACTTTGTCTACATATTACACAGTTTTACCGTCATTTTGCACAAATTTTTTATATTCAATATGCAGGAACACCTGTTATATGAAGGTATTCCTGCGTAGAAATTATTCTTCCTCTATATGTTTTTTGTTATTTTCTTCAGCCTCAATTTCCTTTGTAAGAGCCTCGAGGTCTATTCCCCAGTTTTTAGCTGAAAATCCTGTTTTTTTGATATGCTTATTTGTTTCGACAGGCTTTTCAGGAGCTATATTTTCAAGCACAGGCTTTTCAGTGTCTTCTTTGGCAACTGTTTTATTTTTTGGGAGTTCAATATTTTCATCAGATTTTTCAGAAACTTCTGATTTATTCTCTGCAAGATTATCTGTATCATTTTCTTTCTTTATTTTTTCGATTATTTCAGTAAGCATATCATCATTTTTTACTTTACTTTCAGCACTTTCAAGTTTTGATTTTGCCTCATCTATCTTTGTGCTTACAGATTCATTCATCTGTTTAATAAATTCAGCTACTTTTTCCATATCTTCAGCCATTGACAGAATATCTCTTGTAAGCATATTTTTTATATCATTTGTCATTACTTCAAGGGCTCTTGATTTTATATTTATCTTTGTAATTTTTTCTTCTGATTCTCTCTGTGCGTCAGCAATTGTCTTATCTGCTATTTCATTAGCCTCTGTTATAATTTTTTCGGCATTTTTATTAGCTTCTTCGACCTGTAAATCGGCTGCTTTTTTAGCCTCTATTGTAATTCTCTTTGCTGTATTCTGAGCTTCAATAAATACGTTCTGTATATCAAAAGTACTCTGTATACCTGCTTCAGAATTTTCCTTGAGTTCCTTAATTTCAGAATTAAGCTTTGAAATTTCAGCTTCTTTCTGAATTACAGTATTTTCTTTCTGACCTATTTCCTGTTCAAGAGTTCTTATTTTTTCAACAAGATGTTCAATTTCTTCATCTCTTGCTTTTATCTGTTCGATAAGAGTTTCAGATTCACTATTATCTGATGAAGCCTTAGCGAGTTCAGCAGAAAGACGCTGTTTCTCCTCGACAAACTGTTTCTGAAGTTTTTCTCTTACTGATTTTTCAGTAGCTATAAGTTCCTCTTGTTTAAGAACCTGAGCCTCGCTTGATGAAAGTTTTTCCTTAAGATTTTTGATTTCATTTTCAAGATTATGTACTACTGACTCATCAACTGAAAAGCTTGATTCTTTTTCTTCAAGTCTTTTTTCAAG
>JAZKXQ010000390.1:0-2528 GCA_045611725.1 Oscillospiraceae bacterium | reverse complement strand
TAAAAAAATAAAAATACCAGCTTTAAATAGAAAATGAAATATAATCCTCAATTACATCATTAAGATGTAAAAAAGAAACATTGTTTCTGATAAGTGTTTCAGCAATTTCATAAGCACGTTCTTTAATGGAAGTAACATCGCTTACAAAAGCTGTTCCATTGGAAGAAACGATTTTAAAACCATATGAATTACCATATGATTCAAAATTTTCTTCAATAATAGAATATTTGTTGTTGCCTGTTACTTCTGTAAAAATTTCTCTCATAAAAATCTGCCTCCGCAAATAAAATTAAAATTTTTGCACTTTTAAGTGCAAAAATATATTACATTATTTTTTGCAAAATTTCAACAGTTTTTTCGTATTATGTCATAAAATCTACTTAAAAAGCATATTTTTCAGTTAGCATAAATTAACAGGCGTTATTGTGAATGTAATTTTAAATAAAAAAACAGTGTATATATCAAAACGCAGAGCATTAAATACCCTGCGTTTCTTATAATTTATATTTCTGGAAAATTAAAATTCACTGATAAGCTTAATAATGAATTTTTTAAGCTGACCGAGGTCTGAAATATCAACAACACCATCATTGATTACATTAGCGTTTGCAGACTGAACATCTGTAAGAGTAATAGCCTTAATCAATGACTGATTGAGATATGTTACATCTCTTATATCAATTTCATTATCAGAGTTAACGTCACCAAGAAGTGAAGGTTTAACATCAGATACAGATGATGATGTGTCCTCAGATGAAGAATCACTTGTTTCTGTTACAGTAACAGTAGTTTCAGAAGCAGTAGTAGTAACATCAGTTGTTGTTACTTCGGCAGTAGTAGTTTCCTCTGTTGTAGTAGTTGCCTCTGTAGTAGTTGTTGTATCTTCAGGAATATTATCCTTTTCAAAAAGGAGAATTACTTTATTGTCTTTGAAAGAAAGTTCTGAAGCGTGACCACTATTATCATCGCCTTCAACGTCAAGAGCAGTCCACCAGATAAAGAATTCAAGCTTTGTTTTCTGCATAGTTGACATCATTGTTTCATCGAATTTCATTTCGATTATATCATAAACACTGTTCCAGCCATATTCATCAAATACCCAGTCAGAAGCAACACCATTTTCATAATGAACAGCACCACCACCATAGCTATCCCAGTCTGTACTGCAAGAAAGCTGAATTTTAGCACCTACAGGGAGCTTATCATATCCTGAAATATCAACAGCACCATTTTTAAGAATTACTTCAACTTCGTCATAGAGGTCTGAATCAAGCTTGATATTTTCATCTTTTGCAAGTTCTCCACTTTCAATTCTTTCAGCAACATCTTTGTACATTGATTCAATATCAGATGAAATGAAGGAAACAGAGCTTCTGTCGATATAAGGCATATCTCCGCCTATACCAGAATCCCAGAGAACAGGACACATACCATATTTTACAGCTGTTTCTGATACAGCCTTGAGATATTTTTTGATACTTTCAGGGTCTTTTTCATTCTTAGCCTCTGAAAGAACGCCATACTCACCGATAATTACAGGAGTACCCTTGTTTACGAAATGTTCATACATCTTCTTGAAATTATTATCAAGTTCTGCATAGTCTGAATCTGTTCCCCAAGTTGTAAGAGGAGTACACCATTCTGTTCCTGGAGGAGCTACGCAGAATGGGGAAGGAGTATAATAATGAACTGAAACTATGCATCTGTCTGCTGGGTCAGTAGGCATCTGATAACGTGAATCACAGCTTTGTGCTATGTCTGTTATGTAACCTGCAATAAGGAGGTGACGTTCTGCATTGTTTCCACCGGATTTCCTTACAGTATCAACAAAAGCCTGATTAACCTTTGTCATAAGAGCATAAGCGTCAGTTTTATTGAGGCTTTTGAATTCAACTTCATTCATTGATTCAAATACAAGATAATCTGAATAATCCTTGAATCTGTCAGCAATCTGTCCCCATACATTTGTATATTTAGCTATAGTTGTATCATAATCTGTCTGAACATTTCTAATCCAGTCAATATCAGCTTCACCATTACCATCGTGATGCATATTGATTATAACATAAAGACCTTCATCAATACACCAGTCAACAACTTCCTGAACTCTTGCAAACCATTCTTCATTGATTGTAACGCCATCTTCTTCAAAGTGACGATTCCAGGTTACAGGTATTCTTACAGTTTTAAAGCCGGACGCTTTAACTTTCTGGATAACTTCTTTTGTTACTTTAGGATTTCCCCAGCAACCTTCTGTTTCAAGACCTGAAACCCAAGTGCCATATGAATCAAAGTTGTTTCCGAGATTCCAGCCGAGTCCCATATCTTCAACAAGTTCCTGTGATGTAATATCACGCATAGCCTCAGCAGCTGAGGCAGTAATTGAAGTACAGCTTACAGAATCTGAGGAATTATCGAAAACATTCACGCCTGTACATACCGAGGCAGTAAGAATGAGGGCTGAAACAACAGCCAATGATTTTTTTGCTGAAATAACCATTTTAAAAACCTCCCATAAAAATTAACGG
>JAZKXQ010000389.1:0-3286 GCA_045611725.1 Oscillospiraceae bacterium | reverse complement strand
GTGCTATAATAAATACAGTTTTGCCAACCATTATTTTATCAAATGCTTTCTGAACACGCTGTTCAGTTCTTATATCAATATTGCTTGTAGCTTCATCAAGTATAAGCATAGGAGGATTTGAAAGCATAATTCTTGCTATACTGATAAGCTGTTTCTGACCTTGCGAAAGTCCTCCCCCATCTTCTCCTATAATTGTATCATATCCATTTGAAAGTCTTTTTATAAAGCTGTGAGCGTGTACTGCCTTTGCAGCCTCTATTATTTCTTCTCTGGTTGCATTTGGTCGGCTGTATGCTATATTATCTGCAACTGTTCCGCTGAATATCCACGTATCCTGCAAAACCATTCCATACATAGAACGTAAACTGTTTCTTTTTATTTCATTTGCATTTTTTCCCGAAATTTTTATCTCTCCGCTGTTTATATCATAAAATCTAAGTATAAGGTTAATTATTGTTGTTTTGCCACACCCTGTAGGTCCTACAACAGCTATTTTCTGTCCCGATTTTACTGACAGGCTGAAATTTTCTATAAGTTTTACTTCCGAATTATATGAGAATGAAACATTTTTCATTTCAACAGTTCCATCACATTTTTCAAGTGCAGGAAGATTTTCATCTGAAATTTCTTCTTTTTCATCAAGAAGGTCAAATATTCTTTCAGCTGAAGCTATTGCATTCTGAAATTCGGCAATTACTCCTGAAATTTCATTGAAAGGCTTTGTATACTGATTAGCAAATGAAAGAAAGCTTGTAAGCTTTCCAACTGTAAAATCTCCGTTTATTACACTGAATGCCCCTGTAAGACCTGCAACAGCATATATAAGGCTATTTACAAAACGTGTTGAAGGATTGCTCATTGAGGAAAAAAATGTCGCCTTACAGCCATAATTTCCTAAATCTTCATTAAGCTTTTCAAATTTTTCTTCTGCATCAGATTCATATGCAAATGCTTTTACAAGATGCTGATTACCAGCCATTTCATCAACAAAACCGTTTAAATTTCCTCTTGCTTCTGATTGCTTTGAGAATGAATTTCTTGAAAGTTTTGTTATTTTAGATGCTACAAATAATGAAAGAGGAGTCATAACTACTACTACAAGAGTTATTTTAAAGCTTACAGACATCATAAGAATAAGCGTTCCAAGAATAGTTACAATACCCGTAAGAAGTTGTGTAAAGCCTTGAAGTAAACCATCTGAAACAATTTCCATATCATTTATTACTATTCCTGTTATATTTCCTTTTGAATGACTGTCGATGTATTTTATTGGTAATCTGTTAATTTTAGCGAATACCTCACATCTTATATCCCTTGAGGTTTTATATGAAAGCTTATTTGTACAAAGAGTCATAAGCCATTGAAAAAAAGTACTTATAACAACTATTACAGCCATAGTAACTGCGATTTTTCCAAGCCCTTCAAAATCCACATTACCTTTACTTACAATCATATCTACTGCATTACCTGTAAGTACTGGAATTGTAAGGGATAAAAGAACTCCTGCCAAGGCACTGAAAACAGAAAAATAAAAGTATTTTCTGTAAGGTCTGGTATAGCTGAAAATTCTCATTAAAGTTTTTTTCATATAATTAGTCCTCCGTATCCTGAGCTTCACATATTTCACGATAAACAGAACATTTTTCTTTAAGCTCGTTATGTGTACCTATTCCAGAACATTTTCCATCGTCAAGAACTATGATTTTATCAGCATTTTTTATAGATGTTGTACGCTGTGAAATTACTATAAGGGTAGTATCCGAAAGATTTTCAGAAATAGCTTTTCTTAAATTCAAATCAGTCGCATAATCAAGGGCACTCATACTGTCATCAAGGATAATTATATCTCGTTTTCCTGCAATAGCTCTTGCAATTGCAAGACGTTGTTTCTGACCTCCCGAAAAATTTTTACCACCCTGAGAAACCTTTGAATTTATTCCGTCTGGCAGTTTGCTTACAAATTCCCACGCCTGAGCCGTTTTAAGAGCCTGTACAGCATCATTTTCAGTAAGATTTTTATCTGACCATCTTAAATTATCAAGGATACTTCCCGAAACAAGAACTGATTTCTGAGGAACAACTCCTATTGATTTTCTTAAAGATGACATTTTGTAATCTTTTATATTTTTTCCATAGAGAATAACTTCTCCTTCATCAGCATCATAAAATCTTGAAATAAGAGCAGAAAGCGTAGTTTTACCACTTCCTGTACCTCCTATTATTCCAAGAGTCTGTCCCTTTTTAAGATTAAAGGATATATTTTCAAGAGATTTTTCTCCTGTATTTTCATATCCAAAAGAAACATTTTTAAATTCAATCGCATTTTCTGAATTTTCAGAACTGAAATCATATGAACCGTCCTGCATTTCGGGAACTGTTTCAAATATTTCATTTATTCTGTTTGCAGATGCTTCAGCTTTAGTAAATGTTACAATGAGGTTTGCAAGAACTACTGCAGCAAGAAGAATTTGAGTCATATAATTTATAAAGGCTGTTATATCTCCCTGAGATAATGCTCCTGTATTTACTCTGAAACCTCCGAACCATACAACAGCAACTGTTGCAAGATTCATAATCATTGATGTCGCAGGATTTAGAACAGAGGATATTTTTCCTGTTATTATATAGCTGTCAAGAAGTTCATCACAGGATTGATTATATTTTTTAACTTCATCATTCTGTCTTGAAAAGGCTCTGATAACTCGTACACCTTCAAGATTTTCCTTTGTAATTGCAGAAATTCTGTCAAGTCGTTTCTGATTTGATTTGTACATAGGAATAGTTCTGCTCATAACCATATAAAGAATTATTCCTATAAGAAAAGCAGCAGGAAGAAAAATAAGGGATAATTTAACATCAAGCCTTAAAGCAAGAATAAATGCTCCTATTATAAGAAATGGTACTCTTACTGCAAGTCTTATAAACATATTTACTCCCGTCTGTGCCATTGTGGAATCATTTACAATTCTTGTTGTAAGAGTAGCTGTTCCAAATCTGTCAATTTCCTTATATGAAAATTTATTTATATGACTATACAGCGATTTTCTTAATGAAACTCCGAAACCAAATGCACATTTTGCAGCAAAATACTGGCAGGTTAATGCAAATCCAAGACCACATACGCCAAGTATTATAATAAGTATAATATGGTTTATAACATATTGCTTATCTCCGTTTACAATACCCGTATCAATAATTTTTGCCATAACAAGAGGAACTATAAGTTCAAATACTGCTTCAAGGAGTTTGAAAAACGGCCCTAAAAACAAGTCGGATCGTAGCCATG
>JAZKXQ010000388.1:0-6685 GCA_045611725.1 Oscillospiraceae bacterium | reverse complement strand
TAAAATCATTTACTACTTTTTGCTCCGGATTCTTAGTAGCCATTAATACACCTATTCCCATCATCTCAGCTTCAAATTCTTGCATTAAATCAATAATTCCTTTAGCCGTTCCTCCTGCCTTCATAAAATCGTCAATAAAGAGTACTTTATTTCCTACTTTCGCAAATTCTATTGATGGAACACTTAAAATTGCTCCTGCCATATCAATGCATATTGATGGAGTTGAAATATTTATAAACATTCCTGTCATACTGGCAAGTGCATTTACATATGAACTTGCCATAATATTTCCTATTTCACAGAATGCTGATTGTTCCATCTCATTCAGCTCGGTAAATGATTCAAAATCTTTACAGAAAAATGTGGAAAGTACACCTTTGATAAAATCCTTATCAAAAATATACATAATCATTCCTTCAATATCACCCTCGAACTTTACAAGCAGTCCCATAACAACGTTTTCAAAACCACCTACAAAATCAGCAATTTCATTGAAACCAAGTATTCTTACGCTGGGAACGTCTATGTTTATTGGTTTTCCCATAAATGAAGAAAGTGATGTTGCGGCATTTCCTGAACCGATGTTTCCAAGTTCTTTAAGCACATCAACGTGCAGGGGATTGAGTTCTTCGATATTGTTGATTGACATAAAATATGTACCCCCTTGTAAAGTGTCGGTTATCCGAGAACTTTTGAAATTGTCTGGATAATTCTTTCAGGTTTGAATGGCTTTACAATAAAGTCAAGTGCTCCGAGTTTTATAGCCTCAACAACCATTGCTTCCTGTCCCATTGCAGAACACATAATTATCTTTGCTGATGAGTCAGCTGCCTTTATATCTCTGAGTGCCTCTATACCTGTTTTATTAGGCATTGTGATGTCCATAATAACAAGGTCAGGCTTTTCAGCATTGTACATATTACAAGCCATTTCTCCGTCTGATGCTTCGATGATATTAGTGTATCCGCTTTTTGTGAGGGAATCCTTTACCATCATTCGCATAAACGCAGCGTCATCAACTATTAAGATTTTCTTGTCCATAAATAAAACTCCTTTTTTAATTTAGTGTATCCAAAAGATTGGATTTTATTATTTCGGTAATTCTGATTGCAAAGTTATCGTCTACAACAACAACATCTCCTTTGGCAATAAGATTACCGTTTACTACAACATCAACAGGTTCATTCGCCATTGTATCAAGCTCGATTATTGTTCCTTTTGAGAAGTCAAGAACTTCTTCCATACGTTTCTGTGTTGAGCCGATTCTTATGGAAACTTCCATAGGAACATTCATAAGCGAAAGAAGATTTGTATACTGTTTTTGTGTAAGCTGTGCAGGTTCGCCTTCGCTGTCAAATGAATTCATCTGAAATTCCTGAACATTGACATTATTGGAAACAGATGCTCTCGGTGGTTCTTTTCTTAAATTCTGAACCATTGGCTTCGGTGGAGGAGCAGAAACTGTACTTCCAGAATTTGCATATAGTGTCTGTGACTGAGAACCTGAATTTCCACCCGAATTTTCATAAAGTACCTGTGAATGAGAACCATCCGGAGAAGCTGAATTTTCATATAATGACTGTGAATATGCTGAATCAGCTTGATTTACAGAACCGAGGGTTTGTGAATATGCTCCCTCTGTAACAGATGATTGTTCATAGAGAACTTTTGATGAATCATCTTGTTTCTTTAAATTCGTTCCTGAATAGCTATCAAGTTCGCTTGAATAATTTTCAAGCATTTTTTCTGCCATTTCATTTGCAAGATCTATGGAAAGCATTGTTACAAAACGGCTTTTCATAATACCATCAATGCTCAAATCGAATGCAACGACACAGACAAAATCATCACCGTTAACACCGTGAAGAAAGTTCATATCTACTTCTTCGCCTATGTTCATTGTTTCAGGAGGTGAAATATCCACAGGAATATTTATAATTTCTGATAATGTAGTTGCACAAGCTCCCATCATCTGATTCATTATCTCGCATACGGCAGACATTGCCATTTCATCAAAGACGAAATCGTCCGTTGCTACAGGAGGCATTCCCATTATTTTATTAATCATCATCTGTACATCGGCTTGTTTGAGTACAAGCAGTGATGTACCAAAGATTCCTTTTGTATATCTGATTTTAACACATACAGATGGAGCTAAGTGGCTGAGAGTAACTTCACTTGCTCTTTGAATCGTTACCTGTGGGGTAGTGATAAGTACCTTTGAATCAAGGAGTTTTGAAAGTGCAGTTGCCGCTGAACCCATTGTAATATTTTCAAGTTCTCCGATTGCATCGGTTTTTGAAGGTGGCATTATAGATGAAGATTCATCACTTTCTGTACTTTCGGAAGAAGGAGCAGAACCAATATTTACATCGAAAAGCTTGTTTGCCATATCGTTTGCAAGTTCAAGCGAAAGCATTGTAATAAAATGACTTTCTATAACCTTGTCAATAGTAAGGTCAAAACCTATTGTACATACCTGCTGGTCGGCAGAAATATTCTGCATTTTAAGAAGCGTTCTTGGGTCTGTAGAAACCTCTGCTTCAGGAGGCGATATATCAACGACTACGTTAAGAAGCTGTGAAAGAGATGTTGCAGATGCTCCCATCATCTGATTCATTACTTCACATATTGCTGAAATACGGATTTCGTCAAATTCAAAATCTTCTGTAACTTCCATAGGCATTCCCATCATTCTGTTTACAATCATCTGAACATCGTTCTGATGAAGAACAAGAATGGAACTGCCTGTTACACCTTGTACATAGCTTATTTTTACATAAACATACTTATCGTTTGTATTGAAATCTTCTGAAGATTTTGGTTTGCATATTTTGTCGGGAATAATATCCCCTGCATTGCATAAATTAACCTGCGGTGTAGTAATCCATACAGCAGCGTCAATCATATTGGAAATGGCAATAGCCGCCGAACCCATAGTAATATTATGAATTTCACCCAGGGCGTCAAGTTTAGTTGAATCCAAAGCTGATTTTTCCATAAATCTATCTCCTCAAATTATTATAAATGTTAGAAATCTTGATTGCTTTTTTATGATTGCTGATTCCAAGTTTACCGTCAAAAAGCTTTTTATTATTCATTTTAACGGAGATATTACGGGATATTGGAACATTAAGAAGAAGGACATCATCAGGTTGGAGTGATAAAATTTCATCAAGATTAACTTTTGTTTCTGCAAGAATGGCTTCAAGCTTGAAGTCAGACCCTGAAATTTTCTTCATAATTCCATTACGTCTTTCGACATCACGGCTGTTTTCAGAAGTCTTTACATTTCTGGTAAACGAATTTGCCATTTTTGATATAATAGACTCCATTGCCATTGCAGGAACAGTAACTGTTACAATATTTTTCACATCATTGTATTCAACTTCAAGTGTTACGAGAACGATTACCTCATCTGCCGCAATTACCTGATTTATTCTTGCATTTGTTTCAACGCTTATAAGCTGTGCTTCCGTTTCGGAATATGACGCCAGAACATCTGACAGCAGGGAAGCCATTTTCTCAAAAATATTTTTCATCAGCCTTATTTCAATGTCGGTAAAATCTCTCGAAGCGTCCATATTGTTTCCATATCCTCCGAGCATTCGGTCGATAAGTGAGAAAGAAACAAAATTTGAAAACTGTATAATGCATTTTGTATCCATTATATCATCTTTTTCATTGAATGAAAGGTTGATATTTCCCATCATTGTATAATCAGGAAGGGCATTGTTAAATTCATAATATCTTTGTTCTTCAATCTGAACAACTCTGACCTTGCAGTAAAAACGGGTTAAGCTTGTAAGATATGAAGAAAACAATCTTGAGTAGGATTCATATATATTATGAATTACTTTGATTTGTTCCTTTGTGAATTTTTTAGGTACTTTAAAGTCATATGACTTTACTTTTTCTTCTGCTATTCTGTCACTGATATTTTCAAGTGCTTCGGTATCAGCATTATTAAGATTTTTCAGAAGTTCATCAATCTGACTTTGTGAAAGTACATCGGACATATTTTCTTCACCTCTTTATTTCTATAAGCAATATGTCACACGGACAAAAATATTATCTATATTATAACATATAATCAAAAAAAATTCCATACTAAATTATATTTTTACAATATTTTATGCATTTTTAACAATTTTTATATCTATTTTAATGATTGTTTTATAAAAATAAGCAATTAGTTTGTAATTTGTTTCAAAAATATAATGTAAAATTTGCTTAATTGCACAAAATATTTAACCCCGTTTATCTGAGTATTTGTATTTTTTACAATTAAATTGTTGACTTGTTTAGAATAATGTGGTATACTGTACTTATAAATTTATACATATTTTATAATATAGGAGTGATTAAAATATGAATTCATCAAAACTTGGCAAACAACTTATCAGTATTGTTGTTGGAATAATTGTTTTGATTATAGCTCTGACTATAATTATTATGAATGTAAATTCCAATAGCAGTATATCGTCAACGATTAAGGAAAACTGTCACGATTCAGTTAAAGTACTTGATGCTGAAATTTCAAGTCTGCTTGATGATTCTGCTATGTATGCAGGTGTAATCGCAAGTAATGAATCAGTTATCAGTGGCACGGAAGAAGGAAGTTCCGAAAAAGTTCTTGCTGCCGTTGACAGCCTCTACAAAGCAGGAAATATGCATACAGACCATATTTCTGTAACAGACGCTTCAGGTAATATACTTGCTTGTTACTATACCAATGCAAATGGCGTTTCTGTTGCATCATATTCTCACATTAAAAGTGCTTTGCAGGGAAATATCCTTTCTACTCTCGGTGAGGATTATGAAATCAGACTTGCAGCTGTTACAGGTTATCCTGTGAAAAATGCAGAAGGCAAGATTGTAGGTGCAGTTTCAGTAGGATTTTCACTTGAAAATCCAGAGATTCTTGCAAATCTTAAGGGTGATTCTTTTGTTGATTATACAATTTTCCACGGAAATGAACGTATCAATACAACAATTGTTATGAAAGATGGTTCTTCACTTGTTGGTACAAAAATGAATGCTGATATTGAAAATACTGTTATCAGTCAGGGTGGTACATATGAGGCTAAGGCTGTTATCAACGAATCCGATTATATGACAGCATATCTTCCTCTTAAAGATTATAATGGTAATATTATAGGTGCTGCTTTTGCAGGTCATAACCTTACTGAAATTACTGCTGATTCAGCAAAAACTACTGTTATTATTGTTGTCGTTGTTGTTGTTCTGGCAATAGTTGCTTGTGTAGTGCTTGTTACTTACATAAATAAGAGAATTACTTCACCTGTTGCAAAAATTTCAGAAATTGCCAGTCAGATGGCGAATGGTAACCTCAGTGTTCGTTCTGACCATAAGTCAGATGATGAAATAGGTGCACTTTCAGACGCACTCAATAAAACAGTTGAGGAGCTTAACGTTTATATTACAGATATAGAAAGCCATCTTGACAATATTGCTCACGGTGACCTTTCAACTAAGGTTACACACGAATATGTCGGAGATTTTGCCGCTATCAAGGAAGCTATAACTAAAATTACAACTTCTCTTAATACTACACTTTCATCAATTAATACTGCATCCGAACAGGTTAATTCAGGTGCTGAACAGGTTGCTATGGGTGCTCAGTCGCTTTCTCAGGGTGCTACTGAACAGGCAAGTTCAATCCAGCAACTTTCATCTTCAATTATGACTGTTTCAGACCAGATTAATGAAAATGCAAAGAATGTAAATATTGCTAATGGTTATGTACAAGAATCAAGAGCAGGTATTGAAAACAGTAATGTTTCAATGCAGCAGATGCTTGAGGCTATGAATGATATTAATGATTCATCTGCACAGATTAACAAGATTATCAAGGTTATTGATGATATTGCTTTCCAGACAAATATTCTTGCACTTAATGCTGCTGTTGAGGCTGCAAGAGCAGGTTCAGCAGGTAAAGGTTTTGCAGTAGTTGCTGATGAAGTAAGAAACCTCGCTTCAAAGAGTGCTGATGCTGTAAAACAGACCACTTTGCTTATACAGAGAGCTATTGAAAGCGTTGAAAAGGGTACTGCTATAGCTGAAACTACTGCAAATGCTCTCGAAGACGCTAAGGAAAAAACTACAATGGTAGTTGATACTATTGAAAAAATTCATAAGGCTTCAGGTGAACAGGCAGAGGCTATCAATCAAATTACTATAGGTGTTGAGCAGATTTCTGCTGTCGTTCAGACAAACTCTGCTACATCAGAACAGAGTGCAGCTGCCAGTGAAGAACTTTCAGGACAAGCACAGATGCTTAAAGAGGAAATTTCACAGTTTACTTTTGATACCTCTATTGTCGGCGATTCAAATGAGTATACTCCATCATCATCTAATTATACAACATATTCAACCCCTTCGACTTCAGAGAAGAAGGCTCCTATAAAGATAGACCTTGATGGTTTTGATAGTGATGATAAGTATTAAAAATATTTCATTGTAAGTCAAGAAATCCCCTTTGTAACTCAGTTACAGAGGGGATTTCGTTGTATGAATAATGTTTAAATTATTGCTAATAATATCAGAGTAAAAATAAATTTTAAAAAAATTGAAAAAAAGTGTTGACAAAAGTCAGAAAAGATGCTATAATGATAAAGCTGTCTGGGAAAGATGGTAAAAATCAAGTAAAAAACAGATAAAA
>JAZKXQ010000387.1:0-2391 GCA_045611725.1 Oscillospiraceae bacterium | reverse complement strand
TGTGTTTGTTTCATTTTTTGAAACTCCTCCGAAAAGCTTATCCCAAAGACTTGTTTTGTTTTGTTTTTTATATTCAACATAATTCTTTGACATCTGGGAATAAATTTCTTCATAGCTCTTTATACTATTAAAATAAAGATTATCAGCAACTGTTTCAGTTTCAATTGTTTCAGTGTCATCGGATTTTATTTCTTCCGAAATTGATGGAGATTCAGTCTGATAAAGTTTTTCTTCATTGTCTGGAAGAAAATGAACAGTACATAAGCCTATAACAGCACAGGCAGTAAGTGCAGAAACATATTTTATAATATTCTTGTTCTTTTTCTGCTTTATGTTGTTTCTTCTTATAAGAGAAGTTATATTTTCCGGTCTGAGTTCCTCGGGAACTTCTGGAGTCTGAATAATCTTTTTCAGTTTATCACTCATAAAAATCATCTCCTTAAATAGTCAGGTATTTTTTAAGCTTTTCTTTTGTTCGTGAAAGCTTTGAACGAATTGTAGCGTCTTTCATTCCACATATGGAAGCAATTTCTTTGCTTGAATATCCCTCAAGCACTGAAAGAGAGAGTATAAGCCTTTCTGAACTGTCAATTTCATACATAGCCTGAGCAATTTCAAGATGCTCAAAATCAAATGTATTCTTTAAAGTTTCCTCGTATTCAGAAATGTCATCAATATTGGAATTGGAATTATAATATTCAGCCTGTTTTTTCTTTATTTTTACAGAAAGAATTTTAAAAATCCAGCTTTTAAAAGCGTCCTCATTTTTGAGATTATGTATTGATGAATATGCCTCAAGAACAGTTTCGCTTACAACGTCCGAAGCGTCGTGGGAGTTTCTTAGGCTGTAAAAAGCTGTATGATATAGATTTTCATAGACTATTGCATAAAGTCTTGAGAATGCCTCACAGTCACCCTTTACAGCAAGTTTTACATCTTTTTTGAAATTTTCTGTTTTCATTCTTCATATCACCTCTTGTTTATTGCTGATTGATAGTAATCACAAAGTTTTTTTGCATTCGGGTCAAGTGGTTTAATTTCCCAGTCACCATTAGAATATATCTGAATAAATTCAGCAGAACTATCTTCATTATATACTACACCATATAAAGTATTTTGTCCAGCATCACAGGCTACAGATTCTTCATCAAATCCTGCATTTTTATCAATTTTGTAAAGTAATGAATACATATACTTCATTGATTGTCCATCAAATATATTTGATGCTGGATTTTCTGTTTTCATTATTTCAGCCATTTTTTCAAGTTTTTCATCATCAGATATTTTATCATCTGAAAAATCAAATTTATATGCATTTCCATTTTTATCAATAAAACTTCCATAGCATTGGTATCCCCACGCATAATTGCTGTATTGGTTGATAAATACTATATCCTGATTTATTTCAATATTTTCAACATCTATATTATTTTCTGATTTATTACAGCCAGATAATGAGATTATGAAAACTATTGAAAACATTAAAGATATTAATTTTTTCATATGAATTATACTCACTCCCTTTGAATTACCGGTAATCTATAATATAAGTGTATAAAAAAGTAGGATTTGTTGCATTGAAAATAAAATTTTGTATAATTCTACAAAATAATATGTAATTTTATGTGAAAGTTAAACATAAGAATAACAAAATCCCCCGATGAATTAAAATCACCGAGGGATTTATATAAATCAATTAAATTAACTATTATAAACTGCTAACAATTTTGATAATGAACTTCTTGAGCTGTCCAAGGTCTGAAATATCAACTGTTCCATCAGAAATAACATTTGCATTTGCAAGTGCTGTTTCATCAAGTGAAACTGCCTTTATAATGTACTGGTTAAGAGTTGTTACATCTCTGATGTCTACTATACCATCTTTGTTTACATCGCCCTTGAGAGATGCTGACACACCTGGGTTTACTGTCTGTGATGGCTGTGTTGTAGTAGCCTGTGGAGTTGTGGTTGTCTTTGTAGTAGTTACCTTTGGAGTTGTAGTTGTTTTTGTAGTTGTAACCTGTGGAGTTGTAGTTGTCTTAGTAGTTGTAACCTGTGGAGTTGTAGTTGTCTTTGTTGTAGTTGAAGAACTTGAACCATTTGTATAAACCTTGATTGAATCAATTGTGAATGTATCGCAGTCAATCCACCAGATACCCCATTTCAATTCTCCACCATAGTTATACTGGATTATATTTGATGTAGCAGAATCAACATTCCAAGTGATTGTACCTGACTTGCCAGAGATAATCTGTGACATATCAGATGTCTGTGTCCAGTATTCTGGAGAAACAGTTGTTGATGAACCGAATGCACCCTGCCATTTACCAATCTTATCCTTTGTAGTTGAAATATTTACTTCAACCTTTGTAACCTTTTCATTTACAGGAA
>JAZKXQ010000386.1:0-2232 GCA_045611725.1 Oscillospiraceae bacterium | reverse complement strand
AAAATTCTAAGATAAAACGATATACATTATCATATTATATCATATTTCAACATAAAATACAATAGTTTTGTTGTAAGAAATATATATTTTTGTATTAGGTTATTGTGGCTTTTTTAGATTTAAAGAACAATATTCAAAAATGCTAAAACGCATAATTAACAGATTAGCTGTTTTATTTTTTATCATTATATTTTTATCAACATTGTTCTCCACAACAATATTACATCTGATGAAAGATATCTTGGAATTTTCCACCCAAATCCAACACTTCATCACATCAAAAAAGAAAATATTGGTCTGATTGAGGTTATGGGACTTGCTGTACTGCCATCAAGACTTGTAGAGAAATTGGACATTTTGTGCGAAACTATGCTTACAGGTGCAGATTTAACTGCAAATCCAAAGACAGTTTCTCACGCTGAATGGGCAGAAAATATACTCAAGGAACATACTGATTTCTGTGCAGAAAATGCAGATGAAATTATAAAATCTGAGGTCGACAAGGTTTTTGAACAGGTACTTGCAGATGCAGGAGTATTTAAAATAAACTGTATAGGACAAAAGGCTTTTAATAGATTTATTGAAACTATCAGATAGAAAAATCAAACAGCTACTCGATTGATAAATTCGGGTAGCTGTTTTTCAATCAGTTGTATTTTCCTCACGCATAAACATAAACCGCATAAACGCTGTCTTTTGCTTGTTCCTTATATGTATTTGCGATTCTGCATATTTCGGTAAGATTTCCGTTTTCATTTGCAACAAGGAATTCCTTATCTTCATTGCACCAGATTTCTTTTTGTTCCTCAATTTTGTCCTTAACCTTGATTACCAAATCTTCGAGGTATTGCAGAATAGCACCTTCATCAACTGTTTTCTGCAAGAGTTCAGGAGCGTTTTCTTCACGATAGTGCAGATGATAACGCACAAAATCTTCGTGAAAGTGCCATTCTTTAGTTTCAAGAGTATTTCTGTCTGTATATGTAACTGTCTGAGTATCTGTATCAAGATGCCATTCAGCTATATATCGGGCAGTTTTTTCGTTATATACTTTATCTGTACTTTCAAAAATCATTGTTTACCTCACTTTCTTTTCTTATACAGAGTTACACCGCCGACACCGATTCCGAAAACTGCAATACCACTGACTACAATCAGAAGTGTATTGATCTCAGAACGCTCAAAATTGATTGTATCGGCTTTGTTTGTGCTACTCGCTGTAACTTTGCCGTCAGTATCTTCAAAGCTCTCAGACGGCTTTTCCGTTCCGTTTATTATAACACCAACAGCACCACCATTTCCACTACTTCCGTTTTCTCCGGCAGGAACACGATTTGACTTATCCTCATCAAGTGTGCTGTAAACTGGAAATGTATCAATCGTATTGCCGTTTTGGTCAATCATATTCCATTTACCGCCGAGAAGTTCAAAACGATAGGAATTATCTTCAGTTTCAATATTCCAGTTGCCGTTTTTATCATCGTTGAAGTCCCATTCTTCAACAAGATTGTTGTAATAATCCTTGTATCCATACTTCAATTCTCCAATCTCAGACCAATCGTAATCATCTGAGCCGTAATGTTCATCAATCCATTCAACGAGAAGATGATGCTTATATGAGGTTTCGGGAAATTCAGTTCCGTCATCGTCTTTGCCGAGCCATACTTCTTTCCAGATTTCCGATTCTATATACTCCTTATTGAGTATTTCATCAGCATAAGCCGTAATGCTTACAGTTGATGCAATACAAAGAGTTGTGAGTGCTGTGATAATTTTTTTCATAAAATTAAACTCCTTTCGTTTTTAACGCTTGAATTTTTCGTATGCTTATGGTATAATCAGATTGTACTAAGAGTGGTTATCTGCACGATAAATTTTTATTTGTAGGTGAAAATATATGATGGGAAAAGATGTACTCTATAACAACCAAAAATTAACATTAACAAGGTTTTGGGGGAATAATGACGCTTGTCTTTGGATAAAAAGTCCTATGCAGATTCATATGCCGAAGATGGAATTTGTTGGTGGATATCCAGATGAGTATTGTATATTTATAAAGAATTTATCTGAAACAGAATTGGCTCATATAACTTTCCTTGATGGCTCACCTGTTGATATAAAAAATGAGCTTGATAATCTTAGAGCCTGTTAACATAAAACTTTACAAAGAAAGAAAAATAGTGTAAAATAAGAAAATGAAGTTAACAAGAAAACAGTATGGAAAAATAGAAC
>JAZKXQ010000385.1:0-4005 GCA_045611725.1 Oscillospiraceae bacterium | reverse complement strand
ATTACCTGCATTATCTCTTGCAGAAACATAAACAGTAAGATTACCATTATATGATGAAGGGATTGTTATTGTATCTGAAAAACTTTTCTGAATATTTTCATATGCAGTATTTTCCGGATTTTCAGAAATAAACAAATCCTTTGAAACAAGAGTTTCTCCTGTGGAATTATCAACAACCCAGTAAGCAACACTTCCAAGTCCTGAACAGGACTGATTTATTTCAGGGTCTTTTACTGAAATGTCAACTCTGACATCTCCGGCATAAAATCCATTCTGATAATCTCCGGAAACTTTTGCAATAATCTGAGGAGAATTATTTTCAGCCAATGGTGATTTTTTATCAATAATTACACTTGAAGATGTCATATGTGAAGTAATTCCTGCCTTATTTTTAGCAGTAATTCTTATATCATACATATCATCATCGGGAAGTTTACCTGTTGTTACTGGTTTCCATTCATCAGATATTGAACGTTTATATTCAAATACAACGGAATCACTTTCAGAAGCACCACAAAGTCCGAAATCAACATTATAACTTAAAGTTGAAAGGTCAGCTGAAGTGAGGAAAAGATTGGTTGAATTTATTGGACTAAGGCTAAGAATACCCGTTGTTGTCTGAATATACTCCTGAGTCTGATATTTCTTTTCGCCTTCTATCTTAAAATCGTTTATTACAGGAGCTTCAAGCTGAATTTTTACAATATCAATATTCGATTTTGAATTTATATCGTTCTGATTATTGAATAAACTGATATTTGAGGAATTTATTCCACTTATATCATTTGTATTTCCATAAGTATCTGTTGTCCAGTGATGGAATTTATAAACTCCTGTCTTTTCCAGTTCTATGGAAATCTTTGTATCTTTCCCAGAAACATAAATATAATCTGTATCAACATCTGAAAAACTGAATATACCTTCACTGCTCAATGTAACGTGACCTATTTTAAGACTTTTCTGTTCCACAGTATCAACATATATATCACAATGAACATATGAAACAGGCTGTTGTTCATCATACAAATCATTTTTAAATGTGTTGTAAAGCTCTACTGTTCTTGAAGATGTACTCCAGAAATCAGCGTCATTATTTTCATTATCCACAACATTGAAAATTTCGCTGTCTATAAAGTAAATATTCTGTATTCTTGTAGAAACTCCCGAATTTGAAACCTTTCTGAACTGATATTTCCCCGATTTTTCAATAGTAATATCCTTTCCGGCAGGAATCCAGTATTCATCTTCTGAATGTTTATATTGATAATTCCAGCCATCGCTGTTGGAATAATCAGTAAATGATGCAACAATTTTTTCATCATTATCAAATTCAATCCACGAAATATTTTCTGAATCTTCATTGTATACTGCAATATTATCTCCCTGTGAAACTGATATTTCAGGAGAATCAATCTTTGAGTCATCATATATTACAGTTACTGCCTTTAAAACATCTGGCGTAGGCTCTGAAGTAAATGAAACATCGCTTATTTCAGAAATATCGCCGAGATAATATATTATATCCGAACCATCTGCATCTGTTACCCTTATACCTATTTTACCTGTAAAAGCTACAGACTTATCTATCAGAAATGCATTTGAAACAGGAGTATACATACTACTTGTCATATCTTCCCCATTACAAGTAAGAACAGCAGAAATAACTTCATCATTGCAAGTGTAGTTTATTTCCATCTCATCGAAACAGGAAACTGTTTTTCCATCTGCCGATACGCTGTATACTGCATTCACAGAAATATCAGTAACTTCTGGTTTAACGGCATTTACATATATTTCATATTCAGGTGTTACAGACTGATTTCCAGCAGTATCAGTAACAATTATAGTAAAGTTATGTTTTCCATCGCTGAAAGCATCTGATGGAAGCTCTGAAAGAGGATATTTATTTCCATCAATTTCAATTGTTACTGACGCAGTATTTTCTGTTGTTACAATAATCTCCGGAACGGTTATGTAAACTCCGTTTTCGTCCTGTTCACCTTTTATAATTACTTCTGCCTCATCGGGAACTTCCGTATCGACATTCAGTTTTATGGTCTGTCTTGATATTTCAAATTCTGAAGGATTATCGCAAACTGCTCTTACAATATATTCTTCAATTCCATAAGTATTGTTTATAAGAATATTTCCATTTGCAGTCATATCAATCCAGCTATTTCCACCATCTCTGCTATACTGGAATTTATATGCAGGACATCTTCCATTATCATTAAGCGACGGAACAAGCGTTACAGGATTTCCAGTAGGAATGTTTTCGTTGAATGTATATCCATTTGCATTTACTGAAAGAGGATACTGTGCAGGAACTGTTTCTGTAATATTTCCTACACCATCTTCAACAAAGAATTTTTCAGCAACACCACCTACTGAAGTAATAACTCCATATTCATCGGCAGTACATACTGTATCAGTATTATTAAGATAATATTTTGCTACACCACTTAGTTTATCTGTTGCTGAAACGAAAAGGCTGTCAGTATCCGGATTATAAACCGTATTTACCTTTGGACAGGTTTTATCTATACCAATTGTATAGTAATAGTTTACAGTACCAATAATGTTAAGCTGATATTCTCCTTCTCCAAGGTAAACAAGATTTGATAATTCAGTTTTTTCACCATCCACCATAAATATATTTCTTTTACCGATTTCTGCTTCATAATTTTCAATGCCACTGAACCATATAATATCAATGACATTAGGTTCAAGCCTTTGACCATTTATCGAAAGAAATACATCTTCTTTATTCTCGTCGGGTGCAGGAGGCTCTATCGGAGCTTGTTCTGGTGGTTGTACGGGATTCTGTTCTGATGGTTCTGTCGGAGCTTGTTCTGGTGGTTGTATGGGATTCTGTTCTGATGGTTCTGTCGGAACTTGTTCTGGTGGTTGTACAGAAGGTGGAGTCTGTTCCTGTTCGGGTAAAATTTCCTCCTGACCTGATGTCTGTTCATCTGATAAAGGAGTTGCCAGTATATTAAAAGACATACTTCCTGTTACAGCTAAAGCGAGGATAAAGGATAACGTCTTTTTCCATAATTTTTTATTATTCACAATTTAACCTCTCCTTTCACTATATAACTTCATCTGTATTTATATATTCGATACTGAAAACAATATCAAAAAACATATTGTTATCTTTAAGATTACCTGTCATTTCATTTTCAGAAGATGTATCAAGAATACTTGTTTCCGGCATAGCCTGAGCAGTATTTGTAATATTCGCTGGTTCAAGAATATCAGTTTCAGGCATCTGTTTATTATATTTTCCAAGTTTAAGCGTTGTTGTAGTTTCATTTGATATAGTCTGTACAGTCGGAGGAGGTTTTGGCTGATTTTTAACCTGTTCAGCAATATCTCTTTGCTGTTCCATAAATGAATTGAGATGATTTGAATATTCCTGTCCTGATTTCTGAACATTTGCCCTGCTCTGAATTTGTTTTATCTGTTTTCTTGCAGTATATCCTGTAAGATGACCCATAATTTTAGGAATATTAAAAACAAAGAACATAACAGTGGCAGCTATAAAAAGCAGACCCGCAAATACTGCGGTAATGATAAATATTATATAATAAGTATTTGTCATTACTCAACTTCACCTCCGTCAGCATTTTCTTCTGAAGCTGCGTCACTTTCAATAATCTCTGAAATTTCGGAGCTGTCAGTATTATAATAAACAGTATTTATTTTTCTTATTGCCTCTGATATAAGGGATTCTGTTCTATCTGTATAATCAGATGACTGTTTTATTTCTTCAATAACTTCTGCAATATCGCTGTAAGTTATTTCATCTGCTTTAAGATTTGAAGCATATACTGAAATATTTGTAAGTATTTCTTCATAAAGCTTTGATTTTGAACCTTCTTCAAATTCATTGTTCAACGATTTGAGAAGCTCCCAGTATTTAGCATACTCGCCCTTGTCCTCATCTCTGTAGCTGAGGTCATCTATGTTTATATAAAATTCCCCGATAGCTTCATAAAGAAC
>JAZKXQ010000384.1:0-8988 GCA_045611725.1 Oscillospiraceae bacterium | reverse complement strand
TGTCGCACGCAAGCTTTGTAATATCATTTTTGTTATTCTCAAAGAGAACAGACCTTATCTGCCTATTCCTCCTAAAAATCCTCAGAATTTTTCCTGATTTTTTTCATTTTGGGTATTGACTTTTTATAGCTGGTCTTTTTTGTAAAGCAAATTTGATGTATTTTCAAACACTCTTAAATTTTATAAATATGTTAATTTCAAAGGTTTTAAAGGGGAAAACCTCTCGTGCAGGTTTTCCCCTCTTTTCAGCTTTCAGCTGAAAATTCACCCCTTTCGAGCGTTTAAACGCTATTTTATTCACTTCGTGAATTGTCAGGGCGTTGCCCCGACACCCCACAAGCTTTTGAAAAAGCTTGACCAAAACTTTTATTTTGGAACTTTGATTAACTTTTTATTTTATCAAATTTGCGTAAATTTATATTTTTATATATCTTCAAGTGATAATGTTGCCACTGCATTAAGGCTTTCATCGGCTCTTATTCCCTCAAGATAATTAAAATAACCCTGACAGGCTATCATTGCTCCATTATCTCCACACAGCGAAAGAGGTGGCATATATAATTTCATATTCTTTTCTGCACATTGTTTTTTAAAAATATTCCTTATTCCCGAATTGGCAGAAACTCCTCCTGCAAG
Organism: Oscillospiraceae bacterium; assembly: GCA_045611725.1. Taxonomy (GTDB): domain Bacteria; phylum Bacillota; class Clostridia; order Oscillospirales; family Ruminococcaceae; genus UBA5884. The sequence goes on along the minus strand of JAZKXQ010000384.1, from coordinate 8,352 downwards.
GACTATTGTTTTATAATTATGCTCCTCGGCACAGGCTATTGTCTTTTCAGCAAGAATTTCAGAAATTGTTTTCTGTAATGATGCAGCTACATCATCAGCAGATATTTCAACGCCTTTTTGCTGAGAATTATGTACAAGATTTATAACAGCCGTTTTAAGTCCCGAAAAGCTTAAATCATATATACTTCCTGCAACTTTCGGACGAGTAAGCTTATATGCATCGGGATTTCCAAGCTGAGCGTGTTTATCTATATGAACTCCTCCGGGGTAGGAAAATCCCAAGGCTCTTGCACATTTGTCAAAACATTCTCCTGCTGCGTCATCTCTTGTTCTGCCTAAAACTCTGAATTTCGTGTATGAAAGCACCTCTACAATGTGACTGTGTCCACCACTTACCACAAGGCATAAATAAGGAGGTTTAAGCTCTGGGTGAGCAATATAGTTGGAGGCTATATGCCCTGAAATATGATGAACAGGCACAAGAGGTTTGCCTGTAGCCATAGCAAGACCCTTTGCAAAATTAACTCCGACAAGCAACGCTCCTATAAGCCCAGGAGCATATGTTACAGCTATTGCATCAATATCTTCAAGAGTAACATTTGCTTCCTCAAGAGCCTCTTTTGTTACTCCGAGAATATTTTCACAATGTCTTCTTGAAGCGATTTCGGGAACTACTCCCCCGAATTTTTTATGCTCGTCAATCTGTGATGAAATTACTGAGGAAAGTATTTCTGTGCCGTCTTTTGCAACGCTGACAGCAGTTTCATCGCACGAACTTTCAATTCCAAGTATAAGCATTTTTTATTCCCCTTTATTTTTTCAGATATTTTGTCATAAGAACAGCATTTTCAGGCTCTTTGCCCGAAAAATCACTGTAATAATTTTTTCTGAGTCCTGTTTTTTCAAAACCATTCTTTATATATAAATTCTGTGCTTCAATATTGCTTTCACGGACTTCAAGTAAAATTCTCTCTGCTCTGTCCTTTACAAGATTTTCAGCACTGTTTATAAGTTCCTGTGCTATCCCGTTTTTTCTGAATGGCTCATCTACTGCAATAACCATTATTTCAGCCTCGTCAATGCAGAAACTCATAACAATATACCCAGCTATCATATCATTGAAATATGCAGTAAGCATTATATTATTATCAGCAGAATCAAGAGCATTTTTAAACATATTTTCAGTCCAAGCACATACTAAAAAGCATCTTTTTTCCATTTCTGCTATATATGGAAGTTCATAATGTTCCATATTTTTGATTTTTATATTATTCCTTTGCGTCATACCAGCTTTTACCTTCTCTCACGTCAGCTGTAAGCGGTACATCAAGCTTACAGGCATTAATCATACATTCATTGAGAATTTTTCCTGCCTTTTGAGAATCCTTTGGATAACATTCAACAATAAGTTCATCGTGAACCTGTAAAATGAGATGTGCTTCGGGAATTTCTTCTTTAAGCCTTTTGTAAACCATAACCATTGCTTTTTTGATTATATCTGCCGCAGTTCCCTGAACGGGAGTATTCATAGCAATTCTTTTTCCTGCTGACTGTACAATTCTGTTTGAGGACATTATTTCGGGTATATCCCTTCTTCTTTTGAATAATGTTTCTGAATATCCTTTTTTACGGGCATTTTCAACACATTCATTCATAAATTTTTCAACATCGGGATATTTTTCAAAGTATCCTTCAATATACTTTTTAGCCTCTGAAACGCTTACATTTATATCCTTGGCAAGTGAAAACGAGCCTATTCCATAGATTATGCCAAAATTAACAGCCTTTGCAGAGCTTCTCATTTCGGGAGTAACCATATTTTCATCGACTCCGAAAACCTGTGATGCAGTAACTGTGTGAATATCTATATTATCAGTAAATGCTTTCTGCATAGTTTTATCGCCACTCATATGTGCCATTATTCTTAATTCAATCTGGCTGTAGTCTGCATCAAGCAATATTTTATCTTCGTCAGATATGAAAAATTTCCTCATATTTCTTCCCGTTTCAGTTCTTACAGGTATATTCTGTAAATTAGGTTCTGTTGAGGAAATTCTTCCCGTACGGGTTTCAGTCTGCTTGAATACTGAATGTATTCTTCCATCTGGCTTTACTGTTTTGAGAAGTCCTTCAACATATGTTGAATTAAGCTTTGCAAGATGTCTGTATCTTAAAATAAGGTCAATAATCGGGTCTTTGTCACGAAGCTCCTCAAGTACTTCGGCATTGGTTGAATATCCCGTTTTGGTTTTCTTTATTACAGGCAAATTCATCTTTTCAAAGAGAATTACTCCAAGCTGTTTCGGAGATTGTATATTAAATCTTTCTCCTGCCATAAAGTAAATCTGTTCTTCAAGACCTTCCGTTTCATCTTTAAGGGAATTTCCAAAATTTCTTACGCCCTTTGAATCAACTCTTATTCCATAGTATTCCATTGATGCAAGAACCTCCGTAAACGGCAGTTCCATTTCTTCAAGAAGTTCTTTAAGATTTTCTTTATCTATAATATCATACAAAACTGTACAGAGTGACGGGAGAGAAATAATATCAGAAATATATGGTACATCGTATTCAGCACAGAGCCTTTCAACAGAATATTCCGAAGATGACGGATTAAGCAGATAACCTGCTATTTCAGAATCAAATACTATATTTTTAAGTTCTGAATTATTTTCAAATGCATATCTGTATGAATTTTTAGCCGAAAATGTTCTCTTTTTAATGTCAGAAGCCATAAATTCAAGAATTTTCTGTTTTTCATCTGTTTTATAGATATTTTTTTCAGAAATTACAGTTAAAAATTCACCATCAAAGAGAAAATCTGCGTATTCTTTATCATATGAAAATTCTGAAAAATTCTTTTCTGAAAAATTTTTTGCATTTATTTTAACAGAATTTTTAACATTCGCTGATGAAGTAAGAGGAATATTAAGCTTTTCAATAAGCTTAAACATTTCAAGTTCTGTAAGAAGATTTCTTAAATTTTCATTATCATAAGGCTTTGGAATATAATTTTTAATATCAGCGTCAATTGGTGCATCAGTAACTATTGTTGCAAGCCATTTACTCTGATTTGCAGATTGTTTTCCCTCTGAAAGCTTATTATATATGGATTTTGTAAGACCTGCATTATCAAGATTTTCATAAAGCTTTTCAATGGTATTCCATTTCTGAATAAGTGACATCGCAGTCTTTTCTCCAATGCCTATTACTCCCGAAATATTATCGGAAGTATCACCCATAAGAGCTTTTAAGTCAACAATGTTTAATGGCTCAAATTTGTATTCCTCAAAAAATCTATCTCTGTTGAAAACTATTGTTTCCTTATTCTTTACAAGATTAACAGTTACATTATCATTAATAAGCTGTAAACTATCCTTATCTCCTGTAAGAATTTCGCAGTAGTCATTACTTTCAGTGCATATCCTTGCAAGAGTTCCAAGTATATCATCAGCTTCAAAACCCTCACATTCAATGACTTTTATTCCCATATATTTAAGAACGCTTTTTATAATCGGGAATTGCTGTGCAAGTTCTTCAGGCATACCTTTTCTATTTGCTTTGTAAGTTTTAACTGCTTCGTGTCTGAATGTAGGCTTTCGCATATCAAATGCGACTGCCACACAGTCAGGCTTTATATTTTCATAATGCTTGAAATATATATTCATAAATCCGAATACAGCATTTGTAAATACGCCTTTTTTATTGCTTAAAATTCTTATTCCATAAAAAGCTCTGTTAAGTATGCTGTTTCCATCTATCGCAAGTAATTTCATAATTTTTTCCTTTCACTTTAAAATTTAGATACTAATATCATTATACCATATTTTCTTTTAAAACACTATTAATTCAATAAAAAAATCCGAAAAGCTTATTAAAACTTTTCGGATTTCTTTCTGTAAATTAAAATTCCATTTTACTTTCAAGGTATGAAACAAGGTTGTCAATGTTTATTCTTACCTGTTCCATTGTATCTCTATCACGTACTGTTACACAGTTATCCTTTTCAAGAGTATCAAAATCATAAGTAATACAGAATGGAGTTCCTATTTCGTCCTGTCTTCTGTAACGCTTACCAATTGAACCTGCATCATCAAAATCAACATTCCATTTCTTTGAAAGCATTGTATGTACTTCAAGTGCTTTTTCACTGAGTTTCTTTGAAAGAGGAAGTACAGCCACTTTGATTGGTGCAAGATATGGGTGGAAATGCATAACAGTTCTTACATCTGGTTTTTCTTCAGTTCCTATATTTTCTTCGTCATATGCTTCTGTGATTATCGAAAGGAAAAGTCTTTCAACACCAAGAGATGGCTCAATAACATATGGAACATACTTCTCATTTGTTTCAGGGTCGTGATAATCAAGCGATTTTCCACTTGTATTAATATGCTGTGTAAGGTCATAGTCAGTTCTGTCTGCAACTCCCCAGAGTTCTCCCCAGCCAAATGGGAAAAGATATTCAAAGTCTGTTGTAGCTTTTGAATAGAAACAGAGTTCTTCTGGAGAATGGTCACGCAGTCTGATGTTTTCTTCCTTTATGCCTATGCTTAAAAGCCAGTTTTTACAAAATTCTCTCCAGTAGCTGAACCATTCAAGGTCTGTTCCCGGTTTGCAGAAAAATTCAAGTTCCATCTGTTCAAATTCACGTACACGGAATATAAAGTTACCAGGAGTAATTTCATTTCTGAATGATTTACCAATCTGTGCAACACCAAAAGGAATTTTCTTACGGCTTGTTCTCTGGATATTTGAGAAGTTTACAAAGATACCCTGAGCAGTTTCCGGACGGAGATAAAGCTCTGATTTTGAATCTTCTGTAACTCCCTGAAATGTCTTGAACATAAGATTAAACTGACGAATATCAGTAAAATTATGCTTACCACAGTTAGGACAAGCAATGCTTTTTTCCTTGATAAAGATCATCATTTCTTCGTTTGACCAGCCACTCGGATTTGTGCCGTCAAAATCTTCAATGAGATTATCTGCTCTGTGACGTGTCTTACATTCCTTACAGTCCATAAGAGGGTCTGAAAATCCACCTATATGACCTGAGGCAACCCAGGTTTTCGGATTCATAAGAATTGCTGAATCAAGACCTACATTGTAAGGATTTTCCTGAATGAATTTCTTTCTCCAAGCATTTTTTATATTTGTTTTCAGTTCAACACCAAGAGGGCCATAATCCCAAGTATTTGCAAGACCTCCATATATTTCAGAACCTGCATATACAAAACCTCTTGATTTACAGAGGTTAACAATTTTGTCCATAGTTTTTTCTGAATTGGATAACATAATAACCTTCCTTTTTACAATATATTAATCATATTATATTGTAAAGCAAAAACAGAATTATGTCAAGCAAAATTTACTTTAAAAAATTTTTTTGATGAATGCTTTACAAATATAAATTTCTATGGTATAATAAACAATGCAAAACGAGGTGTGGCTCAGTTTGGTAGAGTACTACGTTCGGGACGTAGGGGCCGCAGGTTCGAATCCTGTCACCTCGATTATCGGAATGCTCACGGTTTATTAAGCTGTGGGCATTTTTTCCTGCGTTAAAATAAAAAGTCAGTCATTGCATTTACAAAATGCCGTAATTATGGTATAATAAAAAATAATTTATTGATTTGGAGGGACAATATTTTGTCAGCAGAAAATATTCGTAATTTTTGTATTATAGCACACATAGACCACGGAAAATCAACTCTTGCAGACCGTATTCTCGAAAAAACTGAAACGGTTGCAAAGCGTGATATGGAGGAACAGCTCCTCGATAATATGGATATTGAACGTGAAAGAGGTATCACAATAAAAGCTCGTGCAGTACGCCTTAAATATACTGCAAATAATGGACAGGATTATATTTTCAATCTTATAGATACTCCTGGACACGTTGACTTTAACTATGAAGTTTCACGTTCTCTTGCAGCTTGTGAGGGTGCAATACTTATAGTTGACGCTTCACAGGGCATAGAGGCTCAGACTCTTGCAAATACCTATCTTGCAATAGAACACGACCTTGAAGTCGTTCCTGTTGTAAATAAAATTGATTTGCCGTCAGCAGACCCCGAAAGAGTATGCAACGAGGTTGAAAACATAATCGGCATACCTGCAATGGACGCTCCGAGAATATCAGCAAAAATGGGAACTAATATTGAGGAAGTACTTGAAAGAATAGTTACAGATATGCCATCACCAAAAGGCGATGAAAATGCTCCTTTGAAGGCTCTTATATTCGATAGCTATTATGACGCATACAAGGGCGTTATCATCTATGTAAGAATTAAGGACGGAACTGTAAAAACAGGCGATACAATAAAGCTTATGGCTACAGGTTCTGAATTTACCGTAGTTGAAGCAGGTTATATGGACGCTTCAAATCATATTAATATGGGAGAACTTAAAGCAGGTGAAGTTGGATATATTTCAGCTTCCATAAAGAGTATCGGTGATACTCAGGTAGGCGATACTGTAACCAATGCTGAAAATCCCTGCGATGAGGCACTCCCTGGATACAGAAAAGTAAATCCTATGGTATTTTCGGGTATTTATCCAGCAGATGGAGCAAAATACGGTGATTTGAGAGAGGCACTCGAAAAATTACAGCTCAATGACGCTTCATTATCATTCGAGCCTGAAACATCAATTGCTCTTGGATTCGGTTTCAGATGTGGATTTTTAGGACTTCTGCATATGGAAATAATTCAGGAAAGACTTGAAAGAGAATATAATCTTGACCTTGTAACAACTGCACCATCTGTTATATATAAAGTAAATCTTACAAGCGGAGAAACTGTATATATCGACAACCCGACAAATTATCCTGACGTATCTGTTATAGCAAGTGCTGAAGAACCTATGGTAAAGGCTGATATTCTTGCACCGTCCGAATTTGTTGGAAATGTTATGGAATTATGTCAGGACAGACGAGGAGTTTTCAAGGATATGAAATATCTTGACGATACAAGAGTATCAATACATTATGAACTTCCTCTCAATGAGATTGTTTATGACTTTTTTGATGCATTGAAATCCCGTACAAGAGGATATGCTTCATTTGATTATGAAATGTTAGGATATGCACCGTCAAAACTCGTAAAGCTTGATATTCTTCTTAACGGAGATATTGTTGACGCATTGTCATTCATAGTGCATACAGACAAGGCATATTCAAGAGCAAGAAAAATTGCTGAAAAGCTTAAAGACAATATTCCACGTCAGCTTTTTGAAGTGCCGATACAGGCTGCAATAGGTGGAAAGATTATCGCAAGAGAAACAGTAAAGGCTATGCGTAAGGACGTACTCGCAAAATGTTATGGTGGAGATATTACAAGAAAGAAAAAACTTCTTGAAAAACAGAAAGAGGGTAAAAAGCGTATGCGTCAGTTAGGTACTGTTGAAGTACCTCAGGAGGCATTTATGAGCGTCCTCAAGCTTGATGAATAATATACAATTTTTTAAGGGAACTTTTTTTAAGTTCCCTTTTCGAATTTTTTGAATAAGTTTCAAATTATTGTTAATAATATCAGAGTAAAAATAAATTTTAAAAAAATTGAAAAAAAGTGTTGACAAAAGTCAGAAAAGATGCTATAATAATGAAGCTGTCTGGGAAAGATGGTAAAAATCAAGTAAAAAACAGATAAAAGACTGGAAAGTTCGAAAAAAATCTGAAAAAGTACTTGACAAAAAGAAAAAGCTATGATATAATATAAAAGTTGCTTGAGAGAGCGGAAATAAAGTTTGGAAATAAAATAAAAAACTTTTGAAAAAGCTTGACAAGAAACGAAAGATATGATATAATGGCGAAGCACTCTTAGTGCTGAAAGGTATCTTGAAAATTGAACAATACAAGACTAAAACAAAACCCTTGGAAATTCAGAGGTCAAGCATAAGACCTGACGAAATAAAATGATGTATTAAGTAATTGCGAGTATTCGTAATGAACAGGATAGTTAAACAATCGTTATGGTTGTTTGAATATAGAACTTTATAAAGAGTTTGATCCTGGCTCAGGACGAACGCTGGCGGCACGCCTAACACATGCAAGTCGAACGGTGAAGAATCAGCTTGCTGATTTGGAACAGTGGCGGACGGGTGAGTAACACGTGAGCAACCTACCTTTAAGAGAGGGATAGCTTCTGGAAACGGATGGTAATACCTCATAAAATACCTGAAAGGCATCTTTTAGGTATCAAAGATTCATCACTTAAAGATGGGCTCGCGTCTGATTAGATAGTTGGTGAGGTAACGGCTCACCAAGTCGACGATCAGTAGCCGGACTGAGAGGTTGAACGGCCACATTGGGACTGAGACACGGCCCAGACTCCTACGGGAGGCAGCAGTGGG
>JAZKXQ010000383.1:0-7010 GCA_045611725.1 Oscillospiraceae bacterium | reverse complement strand
AGTAAGGCTCAAGAGCAGGGTCGTGTGCCTTTTCAGCGGGAAGCTTAATCATATTGTTGCCGAATGTGATGTATGCACCGTCATCCTTCTTCTCAAGAACTACATTGAGGAAGTTCATTTGAGGTGTTCCGATAAATCCTGCAACGAAGATGTTAACAGGCTTGTCGTAAAGGTTTTGAGGTGTGTCAACCTGCTGGATAAGACCATCCTTCATAACTACGATTCTTGTAGCCATTGTCATAGCCTCAACCTGGTCGTGAGTAACGTAGATAAATGTTGTACCGAGTTTCTTATGGAGCTTGGCAATTTCTGTTCTCATCTGAGCTCTGAGCTTAGCGTCGAGGTTTGAAAGAGGTTCGTCAAGAAGGAATACCTGTGGTGAACGAACGATAGCACGACCGAGAGCCACACGCTGACGCTGACCACCTGACATAGCCTTTGGCTTTCTGTCGAGGAGGTGTGAAAGGTCGAGAATCTTAGCAGCTTCTTCAACTTTTCTCTGGATTTCTTCCTTAGGAACTTTTCTGAGCTTAAGACCAAAAGCCATATTTTCAAAAACAGTCATATGAGGATAAAGAGCATAGTTCTGGAAAACCATAGCTATATCTCTGTCCTTAGGAGCGATGTCATTTACAAGACGGTCGCCTATGTAAAGTTCGCCCTCTGAAATTTCTTCAAGACCTGCAATCATTCTGAGTGTAGTTGACTTACCACAACCAGAAGGTCCAACGAGGATTATAAATTCCTTATCTCTGATTTCGAGATTAACATCATTAACGGCACAGAAACCGTTGTCATATTTCTTATAAATGTTTCTTAATGATAAACCTGCCATTTTCTTTTGGCCTCCCAAAAAATATATTTTGTCGTTTCCGACATTAAATTAACTTACATTAATATAATACCAAATTTCATATACAAATTTCAAGTACTTAAATACACAAACTTATAAATTATTGTTTATTAAATATGCCCAAAAGCCTGTATTTATTTTCCATAAAACTTCCTCAAAAGATGGAGTTTTAAGGAGGTTTTCAACATCATTGTGCAAGATTTCCATATACTCACCAAAGCCCAGTTCTGCGTTGATTGGAAGGTTTCCCATCTGAATCCTTGTAAGATTTTCAACGCTGTTACCTACAGCCTCAAACATTCTTTTTACCTGATGAAATTTACCCTCGTGGAGTTCGACAACAGCACAATCTGCGAGGTTTTCAACACCTTTTACTTTTGCAGGAAGGCACTTTTCACCATTCTCAAGGACTATTCCTTCCAGAAACTTACATTCATAGCTTTCACTATATGGTTGTGCAAGTTTAACAAAATAGTACTTTGGTATATGCTTCTTTGGTGATAAAATCTTATGAGCAAGGTCGCCGTCATTGGTAAGAAATACAAAACCTGTTGTATCTTTATCAAGACGACCGGCAGGAAAAATATCTTTTCTTCTTAGTTCTGGAGGTAGCAAAGAAATCACAGTAGGAGAATTTCCATCTTTTGTAGAGCATACAACTCCCTTTGGCTTATTCATCATTATATAGACATTTTTCCTGTACTGAACAGGCACACCCTTAACTTCTACAATATCGGTTTCAGGATTTATCTTAACTTCACAGGAATGAACTGATTTGCCATTAAGAGTTACTTTACTCCAGTATATAAGTTTTTTTACTTCAGAACGAGGAGTACCTGTCTGATTGGCAATAAATCTGTCGAGTCTTATTTTTTCCATACAGCACCTCAGCAATCGTATTTTCTTACTCTTAATTTAATTCCGAGATTTTCAGCCTGTTTATATGCAGATTGAATTTCTTCCTCGGATATTACATCAACAACAGTAAACATCTGCTGTGGAATATATTTTTTACAGTCTTTTGCGAAGTCAAGAACAGCTTTATAAGCTCCCTCCCTGAAAGATGGTCTTGTAACGTCCATATAGCCCTGTTCAGTACCTGCATTAAGACTTATTGACACTATATCAATACAGCCTTCCAGAAGGTGTGCAGTAGGCTTATTGTGGATAAGGTCTGAAAGACCGTTTGTATTAAGTCTTATAGGAGGACAACCTTTTTCTTTAAGATACTTACAGATTTCTGTTAAAACGTCAATTCTTACAAGAGGCTCACCGTATCCACAGAAAACAATTTCCTTATATCTGTTAATATTAACAGAATCAAAAGCCTGTTTTATTTCTTCGGGAGAAGGTTCGTGTTCAAGCCATAAGCTGTCAGAACCATATGCACCATCACCATTTTTTCTTATGCAGAATGTACAGGCACACGGGCATTTATTTGTTATATTTACATAAAGGTTTTCCCCTACTTCATAGAGTATAGTCATCATAAAAATCAATCCTCCGTATATAATCTGTCAAAGTATTCTTTTGCAATAATTTTATACTGTTCATTTTCGGATTTTTTTCCGAATATTTTTTCAACAGCCTGATGAAAATCATTTTTATCAGGATATTTTACCAGAGCTGAAACAACTACTGAAATATAATTCACAGATATTTTTCCTTCAGATTTCAGCAAATCTTTAATATATAATATTTTATGAGTTTTCGACATATATTTCATCTTTTTATTTTTGGAATGAATAACATTATATATACAATCTTCAAAATAAATTTCAGCCTTTTTATTTATATCCTTTACAACAGGAATTATTGAAAGATAACCGTTATCACCCGAAATTATGGCAACACTCTTTGCTTTATCCTTTGATATAATATGACCAATATAAGTTGTAATCATAAAATCAAGAGCATTTTCTCCAGGTTCTTCAAGTTTTATATATTTAATTTTTTTATATGGTTTTAATATATCTTTTATTGCATCTATATTTCCCGAATAGAATATAATTATCTTATCTTTTTTGCCTATTTCAGATATGCCATATAACCCCCTATATGACGTATTTTCATAATCTACAAGATATATCATAAAAATCCTTTCAATACAATACAAGGCAGAAATTTTATAAACTTCTGCCCTGTATAAATCAATTATTTCTTCTTAGTATTTGTAATGATTTTTCCAAGTTTGTTTGTATCGCTGAGATAGAATAAAACAGTTATAACTGCACCAACAATACCAAGAACGATACCAAGAGCCATTCCCTTAGGGAAGAATGACATTTCGATTGTATGTTCACCTGCACCGAGTTCAATACCTATAAGAGCGTCAGCAATGAGAATTGGTTCAACCTTTTTGCCGTCAACCTTAATTGTCCAGCCTGGTTCTTCAGGAATTGTAGTCATAAATATCTGACCTTCCTTAGCTGTAACAGTACCTTCAATCTTTGTATCAGAGAAATCAGTTATATTAAGCTGACCTTCCTTGAGTTTTGCAATTGAATTTTCAACAGCTTCCTTGTCAAGCTGATAGAACCACTGGTCTTTCATAAATGCATATTCATTAGCAATTGTACAGATAAGTGAGAACTGCTGACCTGCGTCGAAATCGCCGATTTTCTGAATTGCATAATACTGAGTTTCAAAGAAGTAGTTAAGGAAGTCGTGATTGATATAGCTTTGAGTTTCCTCATCAAATTCTGTACTGAGCCAGAGGTTTACTTTCTTTTCGCTTGATGACGGGAAGAAAAGATACATTGGGTCAGCTGATGGAGAAGTGATATAGAATTCCATAGTGGAGTCCATATTTTCAGTAGCCATATACTTTGTCTGGTCACCGGCAGCCGCAGTAGTTACATTCTTGTATTTAAGGTCATCAGGCATTACTCTTCTGAAATATTCATATCTTTCACCCATTATAGCACTAAGGAAATTATTCTGGTTTTCAAATGGGTTTTCAGAATCAATATAAACATCAAGAATATTATCATCAACCATATATCCGATAGAGAGAGCATTATCATTCTGATGAACAGTAATATCGCCAACTGTAAAAATTTCCGGATATGAAGATTCTACTTTATCTTCCTTATCATAAACATACTTGATACCAAGGAGAGCGTCTGTTATAAGAGTTGCACCGTTGTATCTTGTATAGTGACCTCTGTTTGAGAAACCGAGATTTCCGAGGAATTCAATAGCCTTTGCATTCATTACAGAACTTGAATGAGTTACACCCTTTATTCCGAGTGCAAGGTTATCATTTACTGTTCTGTGGAATGTTTTTTCGGACTTATAGAATGAATCATCTCTCTTTTCAAGCTCCTCAACAGCCTCTCTGCCATTTGCAATGTATTCAATATAAGCTTTACGTTTACTATAAGTTACATCTGTATTAATATCCTTTACAGTTTCAAAACTGCTTACAACAAGCTCACCACTTATAAGAACGAGCATTACAGCAGGTATAACCTTTGAATCAGGAGATTTTTTATATCCATTTACAAGAGCAGCAAATACAGCAACAAATGCAGCTGTGAGCCATATTGCTCCAAGAGTATCTATATTTTCGTATTCCTTTGTTTCGGCATACATAAGGTACATAATTATACCGAATACTGTTCCGCCTACTGCACTTGCCTTGACATTTGCAATATTTTCAAATGCACAAGCAGCCATTATAAGAAGAAGGAATGAAATTATGAATGAATATCTGTAAGGAAGCCAGTTTGGAACCTGTCCACCGTGCCACATCATATCAACAGGCTTGATGTACATACTGAAGAACATAACAGCAAGAAGAAGGGCAAAGCCTGTCTTTTTCTTTGATGTTATTTTTTCGTTCATAAAGAAAAGAGGAACCATAAGTATAGTGAGCGTACCACTATATATTTCTGGAAGACCTTCATTTCTTACAGTATCATAACTTGAAGGCAAAAGCTTTGAAAGAACATCTATTGACTGGAACTGAAGCTTTAAGCTATAATCTGGGTCTGTAAATTCAAATTTACCGAGTTTGAGAGCATAATAAACAGGGAGCAGCATTACACTTGCGAGCATAGCAGCAGTAAGACCTGCACCTGCAAATCTGAGAACAGATTTGAAAAATCCTGAAACGCCCTGTTTTTTCTTTGTTCCGAGGAATACATAGTAAAGGAAATAAAGAACAGAGAATATTGCGAGCATAAAGCCGATATAGAAGTTTGCGAAGAACATAATTGCAGTAGGGATTATGAAAGCTGTTTTCTTACCTTCATCAATAATCTTTTCAAGACCGAGAATCATAAGAGGCAGGAATACAAGACCATCAATCCACATAGGATCCATAAGCTGAATTACAGCATATGCACACATTGAAAAGAGAGTTGAGAACATTACTGAATTAAGGGGTTTTACATTATGGGATTTCTGAAGATAATAGCTGAATGTTACTCCTATTGAGCCGAGCTTTACAAGTTGCATTATAAGCAGACTTCCAAGCATCATACTCTGTGGAAGAAGCATAACAATAAGCGTAAAAGGACTTGCAAGATAGTATCCTATGATACCCATAAATTCGCCCGAAAGGTTTCTCGACCAGCTGTAGAGCAGACTGCCGTCGCCCCAGAAAGCCTGTCTTGCATATTCAAAATAATAGACATACTGACCATTAAGGTCAAGAACAAGTACGCAACCATCGCCGAACGGATAAAAATCGAAGAGAGCATATGTTATATACATAAGAAGAACGGGCAGAAAAAACGCAAGAATGTACACACGGTTTTTATATACCCAATCTTTAAAACCACGCTTCTGATTTCCCTGCACGGCATTGGCAGGTGTTTTTAGATTACTCATTTTTACCTCCTGTTAATTTTTTTTTGATATTTATGCAATGCATACATAAAGTATTATACAACATACAATATTTTTAATCAAGTAATTTATAGAAAATTTAAAAATCTCTTAATATTCTTTAAAAAATATTGTATGTTTCCTATTATATTAACCTTATATAACATCAAAAGGTTGCATTATTTAAAAAAAATTCAAAAGAAAATCCCCTTACAGAAATAGCAGTTCTGTAAGGGGTGTTTTTGTAAACCTTAATGAAGATTTCTTTTATTTTATCATTTTTTTATTTATCCGTCAAAAAAAATTTTCATTAAATTATTATTGCAGATACTGAAACTGTTGACTGAATATTTTTATCGCAATTCATAATTCTTAAATTAAGCACATATTTTCCTGCACTCAGCCATATTCTTAATGGCACAAATACTGTTGTATCACCATTTTGTATATGAATTTCAGTAGTTTCGCTTATTGCCCTTCCTTGATTATCAGAAAACCAACAACTGAAAACAATATTCTTTCCGATATTTTCAGAAAATCTTAAAGGTATTCTTTTCCAGCACTTGCTTTTAAATTCAACATATACAGGTACGTGAAATTTTATATCATTTCCCGAAATATATGCAGTATATGAGGGCTTTTCATTGTAAATCAGTTCATAACTTCTGCTGTATGCATCATATGCAATATTAGCCTCGCATTGTTTCTGCAATTCCCTTGAATATATAACTGTTTTTTCCATATTTTCAGCTATTGTATTATCATTAAGATTTTCTGAAAAATGTTCAAAAATCTGCCCTTTCTGATATAATACAGAATAATGATTTTCAAAGAGGAATTTTTCGGGCTGTTCAAAAATATCCCAGTCACTTCTTGCCCCTGGCCAACACATTGATATATAGGTTTTCGGTTCAAAAATTTCGGGATAATGACTTATACCATAATTGAAATAAGAGCTCCATTCATCAAGACCATCAAGCTGTATTCCTTTATGTCTTTCAAGCATTTCCCTGTAAATTCTTCTGTCGATAATCTGTGGCTGATGAGATGAATACTGGAAAAGAGGATAATTATTTTCTTCAAGAAATTTAAGAGTTCTGAACATACTTGTATCAAAAGAAGTGTAATTATTATAAGTTCCCTTCCATTCTTTCAAATCATAGCAATGATAAGCCTGATATTTACTGTTTTTTATAAAAACTTCCTTAGAAATCTCGCAAAGAGGTCTGTAATCATCATCAGTCATAATAAAAACATCATCAAGAATATCATTCTGCATCATAAGGCATCTTAAATAGAAATTTCTTGTTGTATGGTCATC
>JAZKXQ010000382.1:0-6798 GCA_045611725.1 Oscillospiraceae bacterium | reverse complement strand
TTTCCATTTTTTTCTCCTCTCAAAAAACAAATTATTACAATAACATTATACATTATTTGGAATATAAAGTCAATCCAAAAAACAACAAACTGAAAACAAGAGTCTGTAAATGCTTTTGTTTTCAGCTTTTTTACTATTCATCATCATTAAGATATTTTTCAACGATAAATTTGGGTCTTTCTTTTGTTTCAAGATACACCTTGCCTATATATTCCCCTATAACTCCTATAGAAAGAAGCTGAAGTCCTCCGATAGCCCATATTGAAACTATTGTTGATGTCCAGCCGATTTCAGTAGCTCCTGTATAATGCCTTATCATCGAATATATAAGCATAACTATACTGACAAGAAATATAGCAGTTCCAAGTCCCATAATAAGCTTTATAGGTTTGGTTGAAAGAGAGGTTATTCCCTCCCACGCAAAAGAGAGCATTTTTTTAAGGGGATATTTTGATTCCCCTGCCATACGTTCTTTTCTTTCATAATAAACAGTATCGCTTTTATATCCTATCATAGGGATAATGCCTCTTAGAAAAAGATTTACTTCTTTAAAGGATTCCAGACCTTCCAAAGCACGTCGACTCATAAGTCTGTAATCAGCGTGATTATAGGTTACTTCTGCTCCCATAAAATTCATAAGCTTATAAAAACCTTCTGCTGTGGTTTTTTTGAAGAATGTATCTGTTTCTCTTGCACTTCTTACACCATAAACCACATCACAACCCTCATAATATTTTTCAATCATTTCATCAATAGCATCAATATCATCCTGAAGGTCGGCATCAAGAGATATAGTCACATCACACTCTGACTTTACAGTAAGCAAACCTGCGAGTAGAGCATTCTGATGACCTTTATTTCTCGAAAGTTTAACACCTTGAAACATTTTGTTCTGACTATGGAGATTTTTTATAATATTCCACGTTTTATCTTTTGAACCATCATTTACAAGAACGATACGACTTTTATCTGAAATTATATCTGAATTTATAAGAGTTTCCATTTTATTCAGAAGCTTTTCAGCAGTATCATTAAGAACTTCTTCCTCATTATAGCAAGGTACTACAAGATATAAAGTATCCATTTCATTACCTCTGTTAAAAATATTTTTCTTCATTCAATGAAGAATTTTTCAGCTTATTCTACACGATTACCATTATATCATAAGTCTGTAAAAAAATCAACAAAAAACGGACGATTATATAAATCGTCCGTTAAAATTAACCGATTAAGGTGTAACAGGTGTAGCACCTGACGCATAAATCAACCAACTATTCATAGTACTTTCATTAAGAGCACCATAATCCTGAAAATCAGTTGGAGTATTATTTACAGGATAACAGCCAACATATCTGTCAGCATTTGTAGTAGAATAACAAGCTCCTGTAAGAACAGGGAAAGCTGTTCCCTTATCCTCATATCTTACAGCCCATACATCTTCATCAGCCTCTGGTACTTCCATAACTTTAGCATTTACACGTTCTTGAATAGCTTTAGCAACATTGCCTGTATAAGTTTCAACATTGCTGAAATCCTCTACATTTCCTACACTGCTTGTATAACCATCAGGGTCGCCTGTAGTAACATTCATAACAGTAATATTCTTAGCCTCATATTCCTGTGAAACAGTAAGAGCAGCATTGAAAACAACCTTAGCCTGTGCATTAGCTGTTTTAAGTTTTGCCTGTCTTATAAAATAAGTTGCAGATGGAATAAGAACACCTGTAAGAACTGCAACAATAGCAAGAACTACAATAAGCTCCATCAAGGTAAAACCTTTAAAATTTTTTCTCATATAAATCTCCTTTCATAGAATCTATTCAAAAATCGCATTTAATCTGTCAAATTCCATACCCCACGCAGAATAAAGGATAAACTTTGTTTCTGAATTATAAACACTGTCCACAGGGATTTCCCTCTGAACATACATATCCATAACTGTTATATTATTTCCATCATTTGTGCTGTATTCAGTTATATAAGTTTCGGGTAACTGAGTATATACAGTATTGTCATATCCCTCAACGCTTTGAATTACAACAAGCTTGTTACTCTTGAAAAATTCATTGTTATAAGTTTCAAGAAGTTTGGAATTTTCATCTTTAAGAATATCCCTTAATTCCTGTGTACTTCTTATTACTATGTTATCGCATATTTTAGGATTTGCTGTGTTTACCGATGCAAAAGGCTTGAATGTTTCCTCACCGTATACGCCCTCAAATCCTGCAACAGAATAATTCAGAGAATCCTTATCCCCTATATACATAAGCGTTGATTTTTCCACTGAAACAGTCTGCCCATTATAGAGAGAGCGAGGCACTTCAAAGAACATACCCGTAGTACACATTGCACCGTTACTACGTCCACCATAACAAAATTCCTCAACATTGAGTATAAATTCACTGTCTGTTCTTTCAACATATCTTAAATTATATTTTTTACTTGTTGATGATGAAGAATTTAATATGTAATAGAGAACATTTTCTTCAAAAAAGCTTTCATCATACTTATCAGAAACAGCACTTCTCAAAGTTGCAGGAGTAATTCTGTTAATATCGGAAATCCCCTCTATACAAAACACAGCATCGTCATAAACCGAAAGAGAAACCATTTCTGAAGAAAAACCGTAAAAAGCATTTTCATTTATTTCAAAATTATCAATCAGCTTGAGTACATATTTTTTTAACATCAAATGGTCGTCAAGGGTTATCTGCCCATCTTTATCCACATCAATATTTTTTATACCCTCATCTGTAAGCTCATTCATTTTAAGAAAATGTTGATTAATTGCTGTTATATCACGAATATCGATTTGGTTATCGCAATTAGCATCACCAAAAACAATATCTTCTGCATTGGCAGATAAAGGATTGAAATTTAATACAAGAGATAATGCCAATATACTGCTGAGAATTTTTTTCATAACTATCCCTCCATAAATTTAAACACAGTATACAATAGTACCATATATTTATTATATCATATATGGGTTATTTGTCAATAGTGCAGATTTTTTTTGTTAATTTTTCCTAAACAAGTTGAAAATTAAAATGCAAAATGCTGATTTAAGATACTACTCAGTTATTATATCCCAGTTACTGCCTTCAAGAGTCGGGCATTTAGTATAATCCTGTGGAGGATTTGGATACTGACCTACTATGGAATCACTGTCCTTATCTTTTGTCCATCTTGCACCATTAAAATCTCCCGAAGTTTTATCAAAATTAAGATAAGCCCAGCCCGAACCTGAACCATTTCCTGAAAGAGCCTCACATATTGCCTCTTTAAGTTCATTTTTTTCAGCTTTTCCTTCTTCCAAATCACAGTTCATTGGATTTACAATAAAACTTTCGTTAATTGTTTTGCCTTGTATTTCCATATTCGTTGCATATGCATTTGCAGCATTGTAAACTATTTTCGCATTTGCATTTGCTGATTTAAGTCTTGAATTTTTTACATATCCCATCATTGACGGAACGAGTATCGCTGCCAGTACTCCAATAATAGCAATAACTACAATGAGTTCAACGAGAGTAAATCCCTTAATTCTTTTTTTCATAGATAAAAAATCCCCCTGTATCATATATATTTTATAATTATGACTATAATATATCATAGTAAAATTTTAAAGTCAATAGTTTAAAAAAACTTCATTCATTTGTATAATTTAGTCTAAATTTTCAGAAAAAACAGGGCAATAATACAATTTATAACTGAATATTATGGAAAAAACTGCCGAACATTTCTATATGTCCGACAGTTAATTCTATATCTTTTTCTGATTTTTAAAATCCTCTTTCAAGGCTTTTTTATTCTTATTATCAGATTTTTGTTTCTCTTTCATTTCATTTGAATGACCTTTTGCAAAGCCTTTCGCAAAAGTAACTATTCCAAGTATAAGCAGAAGTATCAGCACTCCTGCACCAATTACTGCAAGAACTTTTGTTATAATATCCTTTACATTTAAATTCGAGGACGGTTTTGTTATATCATCTGGAGCGTCAACCTTTTTATCAGATGTATTTCCAGACGCTACAACTCCAGAGCTTTCTCCTGCTGATTCTGGTGTAAAATATCCTGTAAGCCACGCAAGAGGAGCATTCCAGTTGATAGTACATTCATTAGTTGACCAGGCCTCTATATTATCCATATAGCATAACTGTGGAGATTTTTCTCCCACAGACCAACCCGAACCCTTTACCCAAGGGTCTTGCAGTCCTGAGTTTGCTCCTCCTACAAGAACTCCGGAAGGTGCTGACGGGAATGTTTCATCAACTGCGTTCGCCCACCATCTGTGGTGAGGATACTGGACTGAATGGTATCCATAACCTGTTACATATGAGTAATCAAGAGGATTTCTTCCAAGAAGATAATCCATAGCTGATACAACGCCGTTAAGATGAACAGAATCTCCTGTAAGGTCATAAGCATAAGCCATAACTATTGCATTATTCGCTACAAATGAGTTTGAACCCCACGGATAACCTGTTATATTACTGCTTGAATCTCCTGCATTTACAGAAACTGTTGATTGTTTCAGAGGTATCCCATAGCCCTGTGCCTGTTCAAGACCTATATAATATTCAGATGCAGAAACTATATTGTCAGTAATAGTTTTTACTTCTCCGGAATCAAGATTGTCTTTCATAACTGCAAGGGAAAGAGTTCCCAAAGCAGATGTATTTCCCCAGTTCATACTTCCTACGGAATCAACATCTTCACCGCCTGAAAGTTCTGTCGGCATTTTAAGGTAATGCTCCGAATTTTTCATATCATCGTGATATGAATTTTCTCCCGTAGCAAGATAAAGTTCACAGGCTGCCCAGTAAAATTCATCTGTTACATCATCATCACCATAAGCACCTCCGCCTATTGCTTCATCAAAAGGTGCATACATAGCGGGATTTTTCTTTGCTGCCTCATAGGCATTCTTCGAGGCTGTAAGGCATTTTTCAGCAAATGCTGAATCATAATCCTTCCATAATCTGTATGCCTGTGCCATAACAGCTGAAAGATTAAGTGTAGCTGCTGTTGTAGGAGGTTTTAAAATTCTTTCCTTTGTATCATCGGCAGGAGCAACTCCCAGTGCTGTCCATTTGTCATCGTGAATTTTATGATGTACCATTCCTGCATATTGATAATTATCTGGTACTATCATTTTAAGCATAAATTCAAGTTCATATCTTGTTTCATCAAGCAAATCCGGATAACCATTTCCACTTTCGGGAATATTCATTGTATTATCTGCATAGAGGGAAGTTGATGCATTATCATTATAAAGTGTTCTTTCATACTGATTCTGCAAAGTCCATACGGAAATACCACCATTTACAACATATTTTCCGTGGTCACCTGCATCATACCAGCCACCTGTTACATCAAGAGAATATGAATCGCTGTAACCCCATATAAGCTCTGTTTGTGCATTATCGGGATTATGTCCTGCTGGTCTTGCCAGTTTATTTGCATCACCAGATGAAATATACTGGCTTTCAATATTAATACCACTTCTGTTCTGATAAAAATAGTTAAGAGAATCTTTAAGCATACTACTATAAAGGTCATCAGAAATATCAAAAGTCCACGAAGTCGCAGTATCTGTACAAAGTGTATAATCATTACCTGCTGTATTGTATTCTGAAAAATCAAGTATATGAACATTATCTCCCGAATCACTGTCAAGCCCCATTGGAACGGATTTTCCCGAATATACAACAGAACCCGATGAATCCTTGAGTGAAAATTCAACAGGAGATGATGAATCTGAAACAAGAGTCGCTTTTTTATTGAGAGTTGTGAAATATCCTGTCTGATTTACAAGTATTCCTGCACGTTTCCATTCTTCTACCTTTGCAGGTGCTGTATACTGTGGGTCAGACAATGACATATTGTCAAATGTGAAAACAGTTCCGTCAGGTACGTTATGACCTCCGATATGGAAAGCCCATTCAACTTTTGCAGTACGATTTGCAGTGAATGTTGTATTTATGGTAAGTGGCTGATTTGCAGTAATCTGAGTTTCTGCCCAGTCATTGTATACGCCGTGCATATCTTCTTCGTATGGTTCGTCCATATCTCCGATTTTAGTATATATAGTACAGTTATTTGATGCTGTAACTGTCGCTTGTACTGTATATGTATGTCCAGATTCAACCTGAAGCTCACGATGTCTGAACTGAACGTCCCAGCGACAATTCTGCCCCGGTTCTGAATCGCCTCCAGCCTTGTTTACTGTTATTTTATAAACTCCATCAGCTATTTCAAAATCAGCGTCGGCAGGAGCAGTTTCAACTACTGTCCACGGCAGACCTACTCCATCATCAAAATTTGTAGCTCCAAGAAGTTCATCAGCATAAGCTGTTTTTTCAGGAATTTCAAATGTTACTGCACTTAATGTCATTATAAGTGCTGAACAGAATGCACATATTTTTTTAAAATTGAACATAAAAATCCTCCGGAAATCCATCATCACAAAACAAAAAGGGAGCAATAATTCAAACTGTTCCCTCAAAATTTTCATACCTTTTAATTATATCTTTTTTAGCTTAATAAGTAAAGTATATTCAATAAATTCAGCATTTTATACTAATTACATTGTACTTTTTTTACCTGTTGTAAATAATTGCAGTTAAATAATTTCATATTTTAGAATTAATTTGCATTTAAAATGTTTTTTAAAAATAATAGTGACTTTTATAATCAAATATGATATAATATATGATATTAGTTTAATGTACAGGAGATTTTAAATTTTTATGGCACAAAGAAGAATAAAAAGACGAGTACATAAAGGGCGAG
>JAZKXQ010000381.1:0-4410 GCA_045611725.1 Oscillospiraceae bacterium | reverse complement strand
GTGTTTTTATGGCGGAAGCTACTGATTTTCTTTGTGTTCATCAGCATACTGTTGAAAGAGTTAATGAACAGATGCCAGAAGATGAAATTCTTTATGATTTAGCAGAGCTTTTTAAAGTTTTTGGGGATACCACAAGAATTAAGATACTTTATGCATTATCAGAATCAGAATTATGTGTAGGAGATATTGCCCAGCTCCTCGGACTTACTCAAACAGCTGTTTCTCATCAGTTGAGAGTTTTAAAATCAAACAAGCTTGTAAAATTCAGAAAAGAGGGAAAAAGTGTTTTCTATTCCCTTTCAGACGACCACGTTCACCTGATTATAAATCAGGGTATGGAACATATTTCAGAATAGGAGAATTTTTTATGAAAAAAGTTTTTAAGATGATTGACCTTGATTGTGCAAATTGTGCAAGAAAAATGGAAGACGCTATAAGAAAAATTGACGGCGTTGAAGATATTAACATAAGCTTTATGACTCAAAAGCTTACTATTATAGCCAATGATGAAAAATTTGATGAAATAATGAAAAAGGTTGTAAAAGCCTGTAAAAAGGTTGAGCCGGATTGTGATGTGAAATTATGAAAAGAAAAATAAATTTCTGGGATAAAATTGCTTTTGCTTATGATTTTGCACAGTCATTAAACAAAAGTGTTTACAGTACAATGCTGAATGATATTATAAATCTTACTTCCGAAAATGGAAAAGTGCTTGAATGTGCATCTGGAACAGGTGAAATATCAATGAGCGTTGCACCGTTTTCAAAAAGCGTATTGTGTACTGATACATCAATGAAAATGCTTGAAAAGGTAAAAATAAAAGCTAATAAAAAAGATATTCATAATATACAATTTTCAGAATGTGATATTATGAATATAAACTGCAAATCTGAATATTATGATACGGTAATAGCTGGAAATGTTCTTCATCTTATTGATGAACCTGAAAAAGCTGTAAGAGAATTATGGAGAGTTACTGCAAAAGGTGGAAAACTTATTCTTCCGACATATATTCTTGGTGAAAGTAAAATTTCAAATCTTATAAAAATATATAAGATTTTTGGATTCAATACAAAAAACAATTATACAAAAGACAGTTATGTGCAGATGCTTAAAAATTCAGCTATAGGCGATTTTAAAATGAAAGTTATCAGAGGAAAAATCCCGATGGCATTAGCAGTCTTTGAAAAATAAAAGACGGAGGGCGTATATCTATGACAAGAAAACAGAAAAAAATGCTGATAAGAATTATTACAAGTGCTGTTCTTATGATTTCAGCAAAAATTTTTAATCTTAATGGAACAGCTGAACTTATAGTATATCTTCTGTCCTATTTCATTATAGGTTGGGATATTCTTTGGAAAGCTATAAGAAATATTTTCAGAGGTCAGGTATTCGATGAAAATTTTCTTATGGCAATAGCTACCATAGGTGCTATGTTTACAGGAGAATTTTCTGAGGCGGTTGCCGTTATGGTTTTCTATCAGACGGGAGAACTTTTTCAGAATTATGCTGTAGGACGTTCAAGAAAATCAATTGCTGAACTTATGGATATACGCCCCGACTATGCAAACATTGAGCAGAATGGAGAAATTATTCAGGTTGACCCAGAAGAAATAAAAACTGGCGATGTAATAATTGTACAGGCAGGAGAAAAAATTCCTCTTGATGGAATAATTGTCAATGGCAAATCTTCTGTTGATACTTCAGCACTTACAGGAGAATCTGTTCCAAGAGATTTAAAAGAGGGCGACGAAATAATAAGTGGTTGTATAAATCTTACAGGAGTACTTAAAATAAAAGTTACAAAGGAATTTAATGAATCTACTGTATCCAAAATACTTGAACTTGTGGAAAATTCAAGCTCAAGGAAAGCTAAGTCTGAAAATTTCATAACAAGATTTGCAAGATATTATACTCCCTGCGTTGTAATAGGTGCTGTACTTCTTGCAACAATTCCCCCGATTTTAACAGGAGGAAACTGGAATGAATGGATTCACAGAGCATTAATATTTCTTGTTGTTTCCTGTCCCTGTGCGTTGGTAATATCAGTTCCTTTGAGCTTTTTCGGAGGAATAGGAGGAGCTTCAAAATACGGTATACTTATAAAAGGTGGTAACTATCTTGAATCTCTCGCTTCAGCTGAAACAGTTGTTTTTGATAAAACGGGAACTCTTACAAAGGGAGTTTTTAAAGTTACTGAAATTCATACAGAAAATGATATTTCAGAAGAAATGCTTCTTGAATATACAGCACTTGCAGAAAGCTATTCAAATCACCCAGTTTCACGTTCTTTAAAAAATGCATACGGAAAAAATCCCGATAAATCAAGAGTTGAAAACACTGAAGAAATATCGGGAAAAGGAGTCAAAGCTTTAATTGATGGTAAAATAGTTTTCGCAGGAAATTACAAACTTATGCAGGAAAATTCAATTCAATGCAAACAATGTTCAGCTGTGGGAACTATTGTTTATACGGCTATTGGTGGCAAATATGCAGGATATATTATAATATCAGATGAAATAAAAGAAGATTCAGCAGATACAATATCAAAGCTCAAAGAAAAAGGTATCAGAAAAACTGTAATGCTTACAGGAGATTGTAAAAACACAGGAGAAAATATTGCTGAAATTCTTGGTATTGATGAAGTACATACAGAGCTTATGCCTACAGATAAAGTTAAGGAAGTTGAAAAACTTCTTGAAGAAAAATCCTCCAAAGGAAAACTAATATTTGTGGGAGATGGAATAAATGACGCACCTGTTCTGTCAAGAGCAGATATAGGAATAGCAATGGGAGGAATAGGTTCTGATGCAGCTATTGAGGCAGCTGATATAGTAATTATGGACGATAAACCTTCAAAAATTGTAAAGGCTGTTGAATTATCAAGGAAAACTTTAAATATTGTAAAACAAAATATTGTATTTGCTCTTTCGGTTAAAGCATTGGTACTTATTCTCGGAGCATTCGGAATTGCTGGTATGTGGAGTGCTGTTTTTGCAGATGTAGGAGTATCTGTTCTTGCAATACTTAATGCAATGAGAGTTGTGACGTCTTCCACCATTAGTAAACATTCGCTGTAAAAAAGCAAGGGAAAATCTATATGTTAGATTTTCCCTTTTTGATATGTATTTATAAATATCTATTTTTTAATTAGAAATCAACTTCAGTATCATAATAACAGCACTTCAACAGCTTTTCCATTTCTTCAACTGATGGCTGACGAGGATTAGAGCCTGTACAAGCATCAGCTATAGCATTAACTGCAATATCGTGAAGTCTTTCAAGGAATACTTCTTCAGGAACAAATCCGTTTTCAGTCGGATAGCTGTCTGCTCCATAATTCTTGATACAATGTGGAATATTAAGGTCATCATTCATCTTACGCAGATACTCAATCAAAGCCTTAACCTTATCATCATCTGAAGCATTTTTATCAGCAATTTCCATATAGTCTACAATAACGCCATAACGTTTCTTTGCAGTTTCATCTTTTGCATTAAATGCAATAACTTTTGGGAGATACATTGCATTAGCAGCACCGTGAATAATATGTGCATCATAGTCTGCAAAAGCAGCACCTGTTTTATGAGCCATTGAATGAACGATACCAAGCAGAGCATTTGAGAATGACATACCTGCAAGGCACTGAGCATTGTGCATACGATGACGAGCCTCCATATCTCCGTTATATGAATCAACAAGGTCATTCATAATCATTTCGATAGAATGTATAGCAAGAGGGTCAGTATAATCACTGTTTGCAGTTGAAACATAAGCTTCAACAGCGTGAGTCATAGCGTCCATACCTGTATGTGCAACGAGTTTTTTAGGCATTGTTTCTGCAAGTTCAGGGTCAACGATAGCAACATCGGGAGTTATTTCAAAATCGGCAATCGGATATTTTATGCCCTTGCTGTAATCTGTTATAATTGAAAATGCAGTAACTTCCGTTGCAGTTCCTGAAGTAGAGGAAACAGCACAGAAATGGGCTTTTTTACGGAGTTCTGGTATTCCGAAAATCTTGCACATATCTTCAAAAGTGCAATCTGGATATTCATATTTTATCCACATAGCTTTTGCAGCGTCAATTGGTGAACCGCCTCCAATAGCAACAATCCAGTCGGGCTGGAATTCAAGCATAGCGTCTGCACCCTTCATAACTGTTTCAACAGATGGGTCTGGTTCAATGCCATCAAAAATTCTTACTTCCATTCCTGCTTCTTTAAGATAAGCTTCAGCCTTATCCAGGAAACCAAAGCGTTTCATTGAGCCTCCACCCACACAAATCATTGCTTTTGAACCTTTAAAAGATTTAAGAGCCTCCAAAGCTCCTTTGCCGTGATAAATATCACGAGGTAAAGTAAAACGTGCCATAATAGTCCTCCTTTAAATTTATATTATTATATA
>JAZKXQ010000380.1:0-2383 GCA_045611725.1 Oscillospiraceae bacterium | reverse complement strand
ACAACAGGTTTCTGTTGAGGTTGTACTGTAACAGCTTGTATTTGTTGCTGTTGAGGTGTACACATATTTATAAGACATATTTCCAGTTCGGTACGCTTGTTTATGCATCTGTTCATTCTTGATGAACAATCCTGAAGTATTCGCATACACGAAAGAATGGAATTAAGATTAAATGAAACTGATAAAGATTTCAGCGTATCCAGTTCACTGTTCATACAGGAAAGAATATTCAAATCCTCAACTCCTGTTTTTACAAGCATAAGATTTCTGAACTGAACTGTTATTTCTTCGCAGAGTCTTTGCATATCCTTTGACAATGAATAAAGATTGTCAATAATACGGATTGATTCTGTGGTGTTATTTTCCAGAACAGCTTTTATTATGTCAAATATATAATGTCTGTCGGCAGTGCCTGATGCAAGAGAAACTGTTTCTTCTGTAATAACATCAGAGAATGCTGAACACTGGTCAAGCAATGAAACAGCGTCACGCATACCGCCGTCAGCGATATTTGCTATAAGCTGTGAGGCTTCCTCGGAAAGACTTATTTTTTCCTGTTCTGCAATATACATAAGACGTGCAGATATATCTTCAGGCTTTATTCTTCTGAAATCAAATCTCTGACATCTTGAAAGAATAGTTGCAGGGACTTTATGAATTTCCGTTGTTGCAAGGATAAAACGTATATACGGGGGAGGTTCTTCCATAATTTTCAGCAATGCATTGAAAGCACTTGTTGAGAGCATATGAACTTCATCAATTATATACACTTTATACTTACACTGTTCGGGCATATAAAGGGCTGCCTCTCGGAGTTCCCTTATATCCTCCACACCGTTATTTGATGCGGCGTCTATTTCTATAATATCGGTAAGAGCTGAAAGTTCTGCATTTCTGCATATTTCACATTCAAGACACGGACTGCCGTTTTCTGATGGATTAAGGCAGTTTACAGCCTTGGCAAGTATTCTTGCACAAGTAGTCTTTCCTGTACCTCTTGAGCCGGTGAAAAGATAAGCGTGGGCAGTTCTGGAATTTTTAATCTGGTTCTGTAAAGTACCTGTTATATGAGGCTGTGATATGACATCGCTGAATGAAAGAGGACGCCATTTTCTGTACAGAGCCGTATACATTATACCAAACCACCTTAAATAAAAAATAAAATACTCCGAAACATAGGTGTGCAGGCTTACTGCGGCACACGAAACGGTCCGCTTAATGCTGCTCGAATCACCGCCTGACATGGTTCACGGTGTCTCGTTGCACAGGGCCCGCACACCTATATTCCGGAGGAATCAAACTGTTAGATGCTGGACGAAAGACATATATGCTTTCTGAAACCTTTATCATTATACCACATACTTAAAGATTTTTCAAGTATTTATCAAAAATTTTTTTTGATTTTTTAATTTTTGTAAAATCATTATAATTATCCAATAAATTACATCTTAAATGGAACTGATTTACTTGACATTTGGTTATGATTTGTTATAATTAGATATGAATTCAGTTAATAAGGAGGAAATTATGGCTTCTGATAAGGAACAGTATAAACGTATAGTAAATTTTTTTTCAGAAATGTTTCTGATTTTTATACTTACATTTATTTTCTGGATTGTATGGCACAGCTTTTACAGTCAGAACATAGTTCTTCCTTTTTATCGTAAGGGAAACTGGGCAGTTGTCGGCATTTATTCAGTAATTACAATTCTGTTTTCAAAGATATACGGTGGATACAAACCAGGGTATCTTAAAAAATCTGATGAAACTGTTTCCCAGATGATTTGTATTGTATGCGTTAATTTTATAACATACTTTCAGATAAGCGTTATAGGACGTTCATTTATGGAGGTTTATCCTCTTGTAATTATGACCCTGGCTGATTTTATTGCTGTGTTTTTATGGATTGGTATATGTAACAGGATTTATATTAAAATATATCCTCCTAAAAAACTTATAATGCTCTATGGCAGTCATCAGGCTGAAAAGGTTGTAAGAAAAATGTGTGAACGTACTGACAAATATATAATAATAGCTTCTCTTGACGTTTCAGAATCATTTGACAATTCAGATGAAATACTGAGGAATTATGATGGAGTCATTCTCTGTGATGTTCCCGAGAAAACAAGAAATTATATTTTAAAATACTGCTTTGTGAATTCAATAAGAGTATACATAACGCAGAAAATTTCTGATATTATAATAAGAGGGGCTGAAGAAATAAGCCTTTTTGATACTCCTTTGCTTGTATGCCGTAACAGTGGGCTGAGATTTGAGGACAGAATTTTCAAGCGTACTTTTGATATTGTATTTTCACTGGCAGCGTTAATAGCTGCTTCACCGATTATGCTCTGCTGTGCAATAGCGATAAAAAAGTATGACG
>JAZKXQ010000379.1:0-20270 GCA_045611725.1 Oscillospiraceae bacterium | reverse complement strand
TTCATTGAAACCAAAGAACAACCAAAAGCAATTGAATGTATTGAAATGGTTGAACAGAATACAGTTCCCGAGCCTGTTGAACAGCCTACAAAATGGAACGGATTCACATCTGATGAAGAAATAGAATTTCAAGATGTTATTCGCAGAGAGATGAAAACTATATACCAATCAATAACAATGGCTATACAAAGAACAGAGTGTATATATAATAATGCAGTAGCAAAATTGAAAACACGTCCGGAAATTAGGCATCACAGAGCATATATGAAAAAAATCCTTGAAAGTATGATTGAAGATGAAAGAAAAAATCCTAAGAAAGAAAAAAGAAGGTCATATGATATAAACCAGTTTGAAAAATTTGCTGTCAATTATCCCGAATTACAAAAGATTGAAAGAGGAGAGGTATCAGAAATTCATTCTGAGCCTGTTTTAGAGCCTATAGAAGAAGCCAAGGTGATTTCTCAAGAAGAAACTGAAAGGGCTGTTAATGAGCCTCTCAGCACCATTTCTGACGATATTGAAAAGGTGTTTGATGAAACTCCTGAAGGATTAAAACTTTGTACAAGAATTTTGCCAGCATTAAACAAGTTTTCTGATTATAATCTGACTATAACAGTTCTTGATTTAATAAGCAAAGATTGGAGGAAATATGGGGGATTTTTCAAGGATTTAATTATTAACAAACTCAAGGAAAAAGAAAATGCTCCGGAAAATATTGATGTGTTTGAAAATTAATGCAAACAAAAAAATGTTCCACGTGGAACATTGAAGAAATGACAAAAATATTTATGGGAAACTTATTAGTGACAAAGGATATATTTCAACAAAAATATTCAAAAAACTTTTTGAAAAAAATATTACATTGGTTACCAAAATACGCAGTAATATGAAAAACAGGCTTATTATGATGGAAGACGCTATATTTTTAAAGAAACGTGCTGTTATTGAATCAGTTAATACCTTCGGACAAACTAAAAAAATGTTCTATACTCAATCGATTTTTTACAAAGTTCACAAAAATATTGTTAATCTTGAGATAATCAGCAATAGCGTAGTTGACATAAAAATTGATATATGATATAATTTAAAATTAGGGGAATATGCTATATTTCGTTGTTTAGATTACAAAAATCAAAGTAAAACTAAATATGATATACATAAGATTATCTTATTCAGAATTAGTGTTATCTGGTGTAAGTCGATAGACTTTTGGGTATACAAAAATTATAAAACATAGTTGAGTGATTGTGATAAATTAATGTTAGAGGTGATATTTTGGATAAAAGAGATTGTACAATAGCTGTAGCTGGTACAGGATATGTAGGGCTTTCGATAGCTGTGCTTTTATCTCAGAATCATAAAGTTTATGCTGTTGATATTATTCCTGAAAAAATTGAAATGATAAAAAATAAAAAATCTCCTATTCAGGATGAATATATAGAAAAATATCTTGCAGAAAAAAAACTTGATTTAACAGCAACTCTTGATGCAGAAATTGCTTACAAAAATGCTGATTTTGTTGTTATTGCTGCACCTACAAATTATGATAGTGAAAAGAATTTTTTTGATACATCAGCTGTTGAAAATGTTATTAAACAGGTTATGAAATATAATCCAGATGCAATAATGGTTATAAAATCAACAATTCCTGTTGGATATACAAAATCTATTCGTGAAAAAACAGGCTCTGACAATATTATTTTCAGTCCGGAATTTTTGCGTGAAAGTAAGGCTCTTTATGATAATCTTTATCCAAGCAGAATTATTGTTGGAACTGATATGGAAAATGAGTTTTTAGTTGAAAAAGCTCACGAATTTGCAGAACTTCTTCAGGAAGGTGCTTTAAAGGAAAATATAGATACATTGTTTATGGGCTTTACTGAAGCAGAGGCTGTTAAACTGTTTGCGAATACATATCTTGCACTTCGTGTAAGCTATTTCAATGAACTTGATACATATGCTGAAATGAAAGGGCTTGATACTCAGCAGATTATAAACGGAGTATGCCTTGACCCTCGTATTGGAACACATTACAATAATCCAAGCTTTGGATATGGGGGATATTGTCTTCCAAAGGATACAAAACAGCTTCTTGCCAATTATGAAAATGTCCCTCAGAATATGATGACTGCTATAGTTGAATCAAACAGAACAAGAAAAGATTTTATTGCTGACAGAGTTTTGAAATATGCAGGATATTATGGTTATAATGATGATAATACATTTGATGCTGATAGGGAAAAATCAGTTGTAATAGGTGTATACAGACTTACTATGAAATCAAACTCAGATAATTTCCGACAGAGTTCAATACAGGGAGTTATGAAACGTGTCAAAGCCAAAGGAGCAAAGATAATTATATATGAACCAACACTTAATGATGGAGATACATTCTTTGGAAGTGTGGTTGTAAATGATATTGACAAGTTTAAAACAATGTGTGATGCTGTTGTTGCTAATCGTTATGATAGCTGTCTTGATGATATAAAAGAAAAAGTTTACACAAGAGATATCTTTAAAAGGGATTGATTGGAGAGAAATTTAATGAATTACATAATTTTTGGTGGTTCTGGTTTTATTGGTACTCATCTAATAAAGATGTTGAAAGAGTCATGTGTGAAACAAAGCGATAAAATATATGACCTTGATATAGTAATGCCAGGTGAAGAAGGTGTTGTTCCAGGAATAGTAGACAAAATAGATGGTGTAAATTATATTAGACTTGATGTACGTAATAAAATAAATTTTGATTTTGAATATACTGTTGATGATATTATTTTTAATTTAGCAGCAGTCCATAGAACACCTGGTCATCCTGATAAAGAATATTTTGAAACAAATATTCTTGGTGCTGAAAATGTTACAGAATTTGCTGAACGTTACAATATAAAAAAGATTCTGTTTACAAGCTCAATAGCTCCATATGGAGCTGCCGAAGAATTAAAAAGGGAAAGTACTCTTCCAACTCCAAATACACCATATGGTATCAGTAAGCTTGTTGCAGAAAAAATACATGAAAAATGGCAAGTTAAAAATAGTGATAGAGAACTTACTATTGTAAGACCTGGTATAGTTTATGGAAAAGGTGAACATGGAAATATGACACGTCTATATAAAGGTCAAAAAAAACATTATTTCTTTTATGCTGGAAGACGAGATACAATAAAAGCATGTATATATGTTAAAGAGTTAGTTAATTTTATGAAATATAGAATGATTGACAATACATTTAAAGGAACAGATGTGTTTAACTGTACTTTTGAACCAGCATATAATATTCAGCAGATTTGTGAAACAATGCAAAAAGCAACTAATATTAAAAGAACAATTCCTCTTATTCCTTCATGGATTCTTATTCCAGCTGCCCATATTTTAGGACCAATCGGCGGAAAAAAAATAGGTATTCATCCGGCAAGAGTGAAAAAATTAATGATTTCTACTAATATAAATGGTGAGAAATTGTCAAAATCAGGGTATAAATTTAAATATACATTTGAGGATACATTCAAAGACTGGTTTAATGATTGTAATAAAGAAGGACTAGAGTAAAAAGGATATTAATTATGAAAAATATAAAGATAATTATTGCTACACATAAAAAATATTGGATGCCATCAGATAATATATATCTGCCCATTCATGTAGGAAAAAGTGGTAAGGTTGACATAGGATATCAGGGAGATGATACAGGAGAAAATATAAGCAATAAGAATGCAAATTATTGTGAGCTGACTGGTCTGTACTGGGCATGGAAGAATCTTGATGCTGATTATATAGGACTTGCACATTACCGCAGGCACTTTACAACAAAAAATTCAAAAGGAACAAAAGAAGAAAGAGTCATATCCTTAGCACAGCTTGAGGAATTAGTCAATAAATATGATATTATTCTTCCAATACCAAGAAATTATTATATTGAAACGAATTACAGTCAATATGTTCATGCACATAATAAAGAAGACCTTGATTATACAAGACAGATTATTGCTGAAAAATATCCAAGATTTATAAAGGCTTACGATGAAAGTATGAAAAGGACAATAGGTCATAGATTTAATATGTTCATTATGAAAAAGGAAAAGTTTGATGATTATTGTAAATGGCTTTTTGATATTCTTTTTGAACTTGAAAAAAGGCTTGATATTTCATCATATAATAAAAATGATGCAAGAGTTTTTGGCTTTGTAAGCGAAAGATTGCTTGATGTATGGATTGAAACTAATAATTTTAAATATAAAGATATTCCATATATCTTTATGGAAAAACAAAATTGGCTTGTAAAAGGAAAAAACTTTGTTAAAAGAAAATTTTTTAAAATAAAAAAATAACTTCATTTATAAAAGAAATATGAGGAAGTTTTTTATTTATTATTTTATATTAAGGTGGATTAGTGATGATTAAAACTGCAGCTGTTGTTGTAACATACAACAGAAAAGAATTATTAAAAGAAAATATAGACTGCCTTTTAAATCAAACTGAAAAAAAATCTCTTGATATCATAATTATAGATAACGCTAGTACTGATGGTACACATGAATATATAAATGAATACATTGTTACAAAAAAAATCACTTATATAAATACTGGTTCGAATTTAGGTGGTGCTGGTGGTTTTCAATATGGTATTAATTATGCTGCTAAAAATAATTATGAATTTGTATGGGTTATGGATGATGATTGTATGCCACATCCTAATTCCTTAGAACAATTTTTGAGATATGATAAAAAATTGAATGGAAATTATGGCTTTTTATCAAGTAAAGTTTTGTGGAAAAACGGAGAAATATGTACAATGAATATACAAAGAAAGACAATGACTAAAAATATAAAAGATTTCTCCGATGAAATTATACCAGTTGTAATGGCTTCTTTTGTGTCATTATTTGTACCTGTGAGGGTTATTAAGGAATTTGGATTACCAATAAAAGAATTTTTTATTTGGACAGATGATTGGGAATATACAAGAAGAATTTCAAAAAAATATAAGTGTTATTTAATTACTTCTAGTGAAGTAATACATAAATCAGCTTCTAATATTGGGGCTAATATTGCAACAGATACTGTAGATAGACTTGAACGTTATAATTATCTTTACCGAAATGATGTGTATTTGTATAGAAGAGAAGGTATAACAGGATTTATATATGAAATAATTAGATTGAGTAGTCATATTTTAAAAGTTTTGTTTAAAGCTAAAGATAATAAAATAAAGCGGATAAAATTTATAATAAATGGAACTAGAAATGGTTTTAAATTTAATCCGAAAATTGAGTATGTAAAGGAATAGTATGTTAAAATCAATATTTATATATTTGATAGTTTTTTTTACATCAATATCTATGTTTAAATTAGGGGATATTACCTCTGGTACTTTAGATAAATATAGATTTCTATATGCAAAAAAATGTAAAAAAATAAGTGGTATATTTTATTTATTAGGTTGTATTATTCCATGTTTATTAGCATCTTTAAGAAGTGATTCAGTTGGTATTGATGTGGGTCTTTATATTACTCCAGAAATAAGTAAGATATTTTCTGACACTGATTTATTAAATTTTCTTGAAACAACCATAATTGATGAACAATTGTTTGCAGTATTATTATTCTTTAGTTATAAAATTGCGAATATACAATTTGTTTTCTTCATAATTCAATTTCTTGCTATCTATCCTGTTTTTTTGGCAATAAAAAATTCAAAACCACAAAATGGCATTACATTGTCTATGACACTATATTTATTCTTGTTCTATAATATTAATCTATGTGTTATGCGACAAAGTATTGCAATGGCTTTTGTAATATTATCATATTCTTATTTGTGTTTGCAAAGTAAAAAAAAGTCATTGTTTTTTATGATAATAGCAATATTGTTTCATAAGTCATCTATAATTATTAGTGCAATCATATGGATATTATATTATATAAGAGAAAACAAATATTATAAGCTATATATTTGTTTTTGGGGATTTTTAATTTTATTTTTTGTATTTTATCAAGATGTATTTAATATATTATTATTAGTGATGAATAAAATTTCAGCTAGATATAGTTATTATGTTATAGAATATTTGGGTTCAGAAAAAGAATGGGGTAATATACCAACGACGGATTTTTTAGCGAAAAGTTTAATGGTAATTTTACCATCTTATATTATTTTTAATAAGAAAATGTGTAGAAATGGTGAGATTATAAAAGAGTTTTTTATGCTTACTTTATTAGGAAGATATTTTGTATTATTTAATGCTAATTTTTATGAATCGATGAGAATTGCCTTTTATTTTGATTATTTTTTGTTAATGCTGTCTTCAAAAGTACTTACATTGATAAAAAATAGGGAAAAAAGGTTGATATGTAGTATTTTTCTTGTTGGTTTATCGGCTTCATATTGGATATATTTTATGATTATAAAAAAAGCATATGGAACAGTTCCCTTTAATTTCTTTTGGGAATAATATGATTAGGAGTATAGTATGATACATGTATTAGAAATATTTGGAGAGCCGATTTCAAATGGAGGTCAAGAATCTTTTGTGTTTAATTTAATAAAACATATGAACAGAGAAAATATGAAAATAGACTTATTGACTCCATATTATTGTGATAATATTTTTTATAAAGAATTTATAAAAAATATCGGTGGAAACCTGATTTCATTAGATATAAAATTTAATCCAGGTGGTAATAGAAATACTGTAAAAAAACCTATTAATAATTTTTTAAAAAATAATAAATATGATGTTGTTCATATTCATTCAGGAAGTAGTTCATTTTTAGCTATTGCTGCAAAATGTGCAAAAAAAAATGGAATAGGTAAGGTAATAGTTCATTCACATTGTGGAATAGAAAAAATCAATATAAGAAATATAATATTAAAAAATCTTATTTCTTTTTCATTAAAAAGAAATGTTGATGTTTTTTGTGCCTGTTCTGAAATAGCAAGTGAAGCAAAATTTACTAAATCTGTGCAAAAAAATGTTCATATAATAAAAAATGGAGTTGATCTTTTAGTTTTTAATAATAATAGAAGTTTAAATGAAAAATTAAGACAAGAATTAGGAATAGATTTAGATACATTTGTTGTAGGACATGTTGGAAGATTTAATTATCAAAAAAATCATGAATATTTGATTGATATATTTAGTAAAATCTTAATGATATGTCCAAAAAGTAAACTTCTTCTTATTGGAGAAGGAGAATTAAAAAGATCTATTAAAGAAAAAGTTAATAATTTACATATTAATTTAGATGTAATTTTTACTGGAAATTTAAATAATGTAAATGAATATATGCAAGTTATGGATGTTTTTGTTTTACCTTCTCGTTTTGAAGGGTTACCAATTGTAGGTGTTGAAGCACAGGCTTCAGGATTAAATGTAATAACTTCGGAACAGGTTTCTTCAGAATTAAATTTGACAAAACATGTTCATTATTTGTCTTTGGAATTATCACCTGAAGAATGGGCAGAGAGAATTCTTAAATTTAAAGGAAATATTCGTTTTAATTCTAAAGATATTCTCATTAAAAGTGGGTATGATATTAATTTAACTTCGGATTATGTCAGAAAGATATATTTAAGTGAGAATTAAGAGGATAAGAAAGCCCTTAATTGGTTCTTTATTATAGGAAAAGTAAATCAAAGTATAAATTTATGAAGTTAAAAAATAATACTAGTTGGAGGCTATATGAAAAAAATTATATATATAAGTATTGAAAATCCTGATAAAAATTTAGGTGGAGTAGAATATAAAATATATAATCAAATCTTAGAGTTTAAGAAACAAGATTTTTATGTTGAACATTTATGTTATGATATTAATAGAAAAGGTGTCAATAAATTATCATCTAACCTTAATTTTATGAATAAAAAATTCAATAAATTATTTTTAGAAAAATGTATGACAAGTGATTTTATTTATTTAAGATATTTTTTATCAGACTTTAATTTATTATACTTATTGAAAAAAGTTAGAGTATTAAATAAAAATGTTAAAATAATTGCTGAAATTCCTACTTATCCTTATGACAATGAATTTCCAAATACAAGCATTTCATTAATTTTAGATAAAATAAACAGAAAAAAACTTTATAAATATATCGATAGAATAGTTACTTTTTCAGATGATAAGGAGATTTTTGGAATAAAAGCGATCAGAATATCAAATGGCATTGATTCAAAAAATATAAAAGAAAGAATACCACAAAATCAAGATAATAAAATTAACATTATCGGTGTTGCTCAGCTTAATTTCTGGCATGGATATGATAGAATTATAACAGGTCTTAGTAAATATTATCTTAATGGTGGAAATCGAGACATCAACGTCCATATTGTGGGATATGGTAAGAACAAAGTAATAGAACAATACAAACAGATGATATTAAAATATAATCTTGAAACTAGAATATTTTTGCATGGTAAAAAAACAGGTGATGAACTTGATGAAATATATAATAAGTGTGAATTGGCATTTGATTCGCTTGGAAGACATAGAAGCAATGTAAAATATAACAGCTCTCTTAAAGGAAAAGAATATCTTGCAAAAGGCTTACCTATTATTTCTGGAGTAAAAACAGAATTGGATGATGATAAAGATTTTAAATATTATCTGAGAATTCCAGCAGATGATACTCCTGTAAATTTTAATAAAATAATTGAATTTTACAATGAGATTTATAATAATAATGATGTTTTAGAGATTAATATTAATATAAGGAAATTTTGTGAGAATAAATTTGAATTTTCAAGAACCTTTAGCACAGTTATTGAAGAAATCAAAAGAATGTAATTATTTTAATGATATATAAGATATAATCATAATAAGATTATAAATATTGATAAATTTACAAGTATTATTAACTAATATAGTGGTATCTTAATGTTATATTCCATAAAAACATTTTAATTAATTATTAAAACTGAGCTATTTTCTAAAATTCTTTTTATTTTAAACATAAAATGTAGGTATTAAAGGAGAATATTTAAATGAATTCACAATCTAAAAATATTTCTGTTCATGTTGTAGTTGTTACATATAACAGAAAATTATTGCTTATTGAATGTCTTGATGCTATTCTGTCACAATCATATCCTGTTTCAAAAATTATTCTTATTGATAATAACAGTAATGATGGAACTGATAAAATGCTTGAGGAAAAAGGTTATCTTGCAAATCAAAAGATTGAATATAAAAAAATGAATGATAATCTTGGAGGTGCAGGTGGATTTTATGAAGGCATGAAACTTTGTTGCAATGATGATTTTGATTGGTTATGGATAATGGATGATGACACTATTCCAGAAAAGCATTGTCTTGAAAAGTTACTTGAAGCAAATCATTTGATATCCAAAAACAATAATGGTGGAAACATTTCCTTTTTAGCAAGTGCTGTATATGGTCCTGAAAATGAATTTATGAATTTACCTGAAATAAGTCATAAACCTTCTGAAAATGGTTATCCATATTGGTATAAATATCTTAAAGAAGGAATGGTTTCTATTTCAACTGCTACATTTGTATCGATACTTGTTTGTAAAGATGCAATTAATAAATGTGGTCTTCCATATAAAGAATACTTTATATGGGGTGATGATACAGAGTATACAAGACGTTTAACTAGATATTATGGTGATGCGTATTTTGTAGGTAATAGCATTGCAATCCATAAAAGAGTTGGTGCAAAATCACTTGATATAAAAAATGAAGAGAATCCACAACGACTTAAAATGTTTCATTATTATTACCGAAATCAACTTATTAATAATAAATATTATAATAATGCAGTAATACATCCATGGTATCATTTATTTAAATCGATACTTATGATGATTACAAGTATAGGAAATACACTTAAATTTAAAAGAGCAAAAATAAAATTTATAGGTACTTTAGAAGCTATAACTCAATATAAAAAATTTAAAAAATATATCGACTCTCAAATTGCTAAATAAATTTTTATAATATTAAAGGAGAAATATAAATATGCTTAATATTACAGAGTTAGAAATAGTTAAATCTTGGGGAAAATGTGATTTTGATAATCCTAAAGTTACCATATGTTGTACAGCATATAATCAAGAGAAATATATTGCACAATGTTTAGATGGGTTTATCATACAAAAAACAAATTTTCCTTTTGAGATAATTGTACATGATGATGCATCAAATGATAGAACAGCAGATATAATTCGTGAATATGAAGAAAAATATCCTAATATTATAAAGCCTATATATCAAATAGAAAATCAATATTCAAAAAAAGATGGTTCATTAAATAAAGCAATTGATTCAAAAATTAAAGGAAAATATGTTGCCTTATGTGAAGGTGATGATTACTGGTGTGATAGAAATAAACTTCAAAAACAATTTGAATTAATGGAAAATAATCCTAATTGTTCTATGTGTTTGCATAATACATGGAGACACGATTTGTCATTAAAAAATAAAGATACAAAATTTGCTCAATGGAATAAAATATATAGATTAACAGAAAAAGATATTTTTTTTGGTTGGAAAGTTCATACATCTTCATATTTTATGAGAAGGTGTATGTATGTATTGCCAAATTTAAAAAAAAGATATTGGTTTGGTGATTATGTAAGACTTACATGGGCTTTTTATTGTGGAGATGTTTTTTTCCTTCCTGAAACTATGTCAGTATATAATATGGGAAATTTACAAGGTGTAACTAAAATGAATCACACCTTATCTATTAAAAAAAGATTACAAAAAATACAGGATAGAATTGATTATTTGAATGAATTTAATGAGTTGACTGATAATAAATATCTACGAATTACAAATGAACGTATTAATGAAATAAATTTTCAAATTACATTAGAAAAAATGAAAGAGATATTATGTAATTCAAATAATCGTTATGAAATAATTGATGCAGTTAAAATGGTTAACAGTCATTCATACTATCATCTTTATTTAAAAGATATGAAATTTATTCAGCGATGTAAAAATAAATTTAAATTTGAAGGATATTCTATATATCCAATATGGAAATTTATTTGGGATAGATATCTTTTAAGGAGATAGTAAAATGTCAAAAAATTTTGATTCTGAGCTAAAAAATAGTATTATAAAGTCACTTGTATTTAAATTTCTTGAACGTTGTGGTTGTCAAGGAGTTTCGTTTATTGTTCAGATAATTCTTGCCAGATTGCTTGACCCAACAGATTATGGGGTACTTACACTTTTAACAATATTTATAACAGTTTCACAGGTGTTTGTACAGAGTGGCTTTAATACTGCTTTAATTCAAAGAAAAGATGTGACAGAGAAAGATTATTCATCAGTTTTTTATTTAAGTTTAAGTATAGCAGTATTGTTGTATGGAATATTGTTTTTTATAGCTCCATTTATAGCCGATTTTTATGATATGCCACAATTAAAAAATATATTGAGAGTATTGGCAATTATTCTTATACCAGGAGCATTTAACTCAATACAAAATGCTAAAATTGCACGTGAAATGCAGTTTAAAAAGCTAATGTATTGTACCTTGGGTTCAGTTATAATATCAGGTACTGTTGGAATTGTGATGGCTTATATGGGATTTGGTGTATGGGCACTTGTCGGACAGCAGCTAACCAATCAAATATCAATATGCCTGATAATGTTAATTGTAGTTAAATGGCATCCTATGGCAGTATTTCAAATTGATAGAGTAAAAGTATTATTTTCGTTTGGATGGAAATTGCTTTGTTCTGCATTGTTAGATACCATATATCAAAATTTAAGAAGTCTTGTTATAGGTAAAAAATATGACTCTGGAACTCTTGGATATTATAACAGAGGAAAACAATTTCCTGAAATTATAGTGAATAATATTAATGGAGCAATTCAAAGTGTAATGTTACCAGCACTTTCAAAGGAACAGGATAATAAAGAACGTATGAAATCAATGATGAGACGTTCAATAGTTACAAGTTCTTTTATTATTTTTCCATTAGTAATGGGACTTGCAGTTGTAGCTGAACCATTAATATCATTGGTTTTAACAGATAAATGGCTTCCATGTGTACCTTATATGAGAATTTATTGTTTTACATTTGCTTTTTATCCAATACATACTGCAAATCTTCAAGCTCTTAATGCTCAGGGCAGAAGTGACCAGTTTTTAAAGCTTGAGATAATCAAAAAATCATATGGTATTGTAGTATTACTGATTACTGTATTATGCTTTAATTCACCAATTGCAATTGCTATGGGAGGAGCTGTGACAACTCTTATTTCCTGTTTTGTAAATGCTTCTCCAAATAAAAAATTATTAAATTACAGCTACTTTGAACAGATGAAGGATATTATGCCATCAGCAGTAATTTCAGTAATTATGGGAGCGATTGTGTATTGTGTCACATTTCTTAATTTTCCAAATTTGCCAACACTTATTATTCAGATAATACTGGGAATGATTATTTATCCTTTAATGGCATGGATATTAAAACTTGAATGTTTTATTTATCTTAAAGATATGATTTTTAAATTTTTAAAAAAAGGAAAGTGATTTATTTATGAAGTTTGAATATACTCCCATTATTAAATCAAAATTAGATATTAATAACAATACAATTTATATAAAAAGAGAAGATTTATTGCCTTTTTGTTTTGGTGGAAATAAAGTACGAATAGCATATGAATATTTTAAGGATATGAAAAAAAATAATGCTGATTGTATGATAGGATATGGTAATCCACGTTCTAATTTATGCAGAATACTTGCTAATATGAGTTATTCTTATGGTATTGATTGCCATATAATTTCATCTATAGATAATGAAGAAAAAAATATTACTACTAATAATAATCAATTAGTTAAGTCATGCAATGTGAATTTTCATATGTGTAATAAATCAAATGTTTCAGATGTAGTAGAAAAAGTATTAAATGAGTGTAAGAATAAAAACTTAACGCCTTATTATATATATGGTGACAAGTTTGGAAAAGGAAAAGAAGAAGTACCAATAAGAGCATACTTTAAAGTGTATCAAGAGATTAAAAATCAAGAAATAAAAACAGGAATAAAATTCGATTATATTTTTTTAGCTACTGGTACAGGTATGACACAATCAGGTTTATTATCTGGGAAATTATTTTTTGATAATGATGATACTAAAATAATTGGAATATCAGTTGCAAGAAAAAGTGAGCAAGAAAAAGTAGTAGTAAAAAAATATATTGATGCTTTTTGTCATGATATGAAAATTAAAAATACTATAGAAGATATCTGTGTAATTGATGATTATGTATGTGGTGGTTATGGTAAATATAATAGTGAAATTGTAACTCAAATAAAAAAAGTATATAAATTTGATGGTCTTCCATTAGATTCAACATATACAGGAAAGGCATATTATGGTATGAAAGAATATATTGAAAAAAATAATATAAATAGAAAAAATATTCTTTTTTTACATACCGGAGGAGTTCCTTTGTTTTTTGACAATATTCAAAAATTTTTTTGTTAGGAGAATTTGATATGAATATCAAATATTTAGAAGCTAGAAAAATTGATAAATTCAAAATAATTAACTTCTTAATAGAAATGGACAATGAGTTTCCAATTCCCTTGTCTGATAAAGTTAATATTGAAGAATATGTAACTAAGCTTTTAAAATCAGGTAAGATTTATTGTGCTTTAAATGAAGAAAATATTATAGGAATAATAGCTGGATATAATAATGATTTTTCTTTTTATAATGGTTATATTTCAGTTTTGGTGATTGATAAGAATTATAGAGGTAGAAAAATAAGTAAAGAATTATTGTATAGATTTATAAATAACGCTGAACTTTCTAAAATGAATAAGATACAGGTATACACTTATAAAACCAATATAGAAGCAATTGGCTTGTATGAAAAATTTGGTTTTAAAAAAATAAAACTTTACGAAGATGGTAATTATCATTTTGAAAAACTTCTATAGGAGGCATTTTTATGAATGTATTAGTAACAGCAATAGGCTCGTTTTCAGCTGATATTGTTATTAAAAGTCTTAAAAGACTTGGGTATAAAGTTATAGGGTGTGACATTTATCCTAAAGAATGGATAGCTGATGCATATAATGTTAATGAATTTTATCAAGCTCCTTATGTTTCAGATAAAGAAAAGTATTCAGAATTTATCAAAAAAGTTTGTTTGGAAAATAAAATTAAATATATATTTCCTTTAACAGATATTGAGGTCGATTTTTTTAATAACAATAGAAAATGGTTTGAAGAAAATAATATATATTTGTGCATCTCTTCAAAATCCACATTGGATATATGCCGTAATAAAAAAACAACAGAAGAATTTCTTTTAGGGAAATCAGAAATACAACCAATCCCATCAGAACATTTATCAGATAATGATAAATGTCCATTTGGGTTTCCTGTCGTTTGCAAACCATATGATGGCAGAAGCAGTCAAGGTTTAAAATTTATATATAAT
This sequence comes from Oscillospiraceae bacterium, assembly GCA_045611725.1. GTDB lineage: Bacteria > Bacillota > Clostridia > Oscillospirales > Ruminococcaceae > UBA5884. The sequence continues at coordinate 5,829 of JAZKXQ010000379.1, read as the reverse complement.
ATAGATGAATGGCAAAATTTCATTCAGAAAGTAGATAAAAGTAAATATATTGTACAACCTATGATTAGTGGAATTATAGTAACTGTGGATATTATAAGATGCTCAGAAACTGGAAAAACTGTTGCTGTTGCAAGAAAAGAGTTATTAAGAACACTTAATGGTGCTGGAACTTCTGTTTTTGTTTTCAAAGATGAATATCTTGAATCTCAAAGTAAAAAAATTGCTGATATATTAAATATATGTGGATGTGTTAATTTTGAATTTATATTAGATGATAATGGTAAATATCATTTTATAGAATGTAATCCAAGATTTTCAGGTGGAGTAGAATTTTCATGTATTTCTGGTTATGATTGTGTCTTAAATCATATTTCATGTTTTACAGGAAAAGATATTGATACCTTTATACTTAAAAAAAATCAATATATTTCAAGAAAATATGAGGAATATATAACCAAAATTGGAGATTGATAAATCTGTAAGGAGATAATAAAATGTCAGAAAAAATCAATGTAACCCGTTCTTCAATGCCCGAGTATGAGGAATATTGTGAGGAAATAAAAGAACTTTGGGACAGCAGATGGCTTACAAATATGGGTAAAAAACACAAACAGCTTCAGTCAGAGCTTACAGAATACCTTGATGTTGAGAATATTGATTTGCTTACAAACGGACATATGGCTCTTGAATTGTCAATGCAGGCACTTGGACTTACAGGAGAAGTTATTACTACTCCATTTACATTTGCATCTACTACTCATGCAATTGTAAGAAATGGTCTTAAACCTGTGTTCTGTGATATAAATCCTGATGATTTTACTATTGATGTATCAAAAATAGAAAGTCTTATAACCGACAGGACAAGTGCTATAGTTCCTGTTCATGTTTATGGAAATGTATGCAATATTGAAGAAATACAGAGAATTGCTGATAAATATGGTCTTAAAGTTATCTATGATGCAGCACATACATTTGGAGTAAAATATAAAGGAAAAGGTGTTGGCTCATTTGGTGATATTTCATGTTTCAGCTTTCATGCTACAAAAGTATTTAACAGCATAGAGGGTGGAGCAGTATGTTTTAAAGATGAAAGATTTGGAAAGGATTTATATAATCTTAAAAATTTCGGAATAAGAGGTCCTGAAGTCGTTGAAGCGGTTGGTTCTAATGCAAAGATGAATGAATTTTGTGCAGCAATGGGAATATGCAATCTGAGGCATATAGATGAAGAAATTGCAAAAAGAAAAGCAGTTGCTGAGCGTTACAGAAGTCATCTTGAAGGAATGGCAGGGATAAAACTTAATCCTGTTCAGAAAGATGTTCAGTCTAATTATTCATATTTTCCTGTGATTTTTGATGAAAAAATGTTTGGATTAAGCAGAAATGAAGTTTATAAAGCACTCGCTGAAAATAATATCACTGCAAGAAAATATTTCTATCCTCTTACAAATACATTTGAATGTTTCCATGGTAAATATAATGTGGACTTAACTCCAGTTGCATTATATATAAGTAATAGAGTTCTTACTCTTCCTTTATATGCTGATTTGTCTATGGAAGATGTTGACAAAATTTGCAGTATTATTTTGAATAAGGGAGAATAATATGTCATTGGAAAAGCAATTGAATACTAAGATAAGAGATTCATCAATTGAGTTATTTAGAATAATAACTATGTTAATAATTGTAGCTCATCATTATGTAGTAAATTCAGGATTATTAGATACAATAACAGAATCAGGATTTTTAAAACCAAATTCCATATTTCTTTTACTGCTTGGTTGGGGTGGAAAAACTGGAATAAATTGTTTTGTATTGATTACAGGATATTTTATGTGTACATCAAAAATAACATTGAAAAAATTTTTAAAGTTGATATTAGAAATTGAATTTTACAAGATATTATTTTATTTAATATTTTTACTTACAGGTTATTCAGAATTTTCAGTAAAATCATTTATAAAAGCTGTTCTTCCATTTACACAACTGACAACTAATTTTTGGGGTTGTTATATAATGTTTTTCTTGTTTATTCCATTTTTAAATATACTTATATCTAATATGACAAAAAAACAACATATTACATTAGGGGGATATGCATATTGACTATGACCATTTTACCTTCTCTAAAATTTAATGTTGGTTATAGCTATGTAAGTTGGTTTATGATAATATATATTATTGGAAGTTATATAAGATTATATCCATGCAAATGGTTTGATAGTAAAAAAATAAGTGGAATATTCACAATAATTTCATTGTTGCTTTTATGGTGCAGTGTAATAGCAGGAGCATGGATTTCTGAAAAATATGATAAAACTATATACTACTATTTCGTTTCAGATTCAAATAAGATATTAGCAGTTGTAACAGCAATATCTGCATTTTGTTTCTTTAAAAATCTTAATATTGGCTATAGAAAATTTATCAATACAGTTGCAGCATTATGTTTTGGAGTATTACTTGTTCACGCCAATAGTGATACAATGAGACAATGGTTATGGAAAGATACACTTGATAATGTTGCTCAATATAATTCAGATTATCTTGTTTTACATGCATTTGGCTCAGTTATTGGAGTTTACGTAATTTGCACTTTAATTGATATTTTGAGGATTAAATTTATAGAAACACCATTTTTTAAATGGTATGATAAAAAATTTGTAAATAAAAAGGAGTCTTTATGAAAGGAATAATATTAGCTGGTGGTTCAGGTACTAGATTGTATCCCTTGACAAAAGTAACATCTAAACAGCTTCTACCTGTTTATGATAAACCTATGATTTATTATCCTCTTTCTACTCTTATGTTAGCAGGAATAAGAGATATTCTTATAATATCTACACCAGTAGATACTCCAAGATTTAAAGAACTTCTTGGAGACGGAAAAAGTTTTGGGGTTAACCTTTCATATGCCGTTCAGCAAAATCCTGATGGTCTTGCACAGGCATTTATTATTGGTGAAGATTTTATAGGTAATGAACCATGTGCTATGGTACTCGGAGATAATATATTCTATGGTGGCTGGTTCAGAAGAAATCTTTCTGAAGCAGTTAAAAATGCTGAAGACGGATTTTCAACTATTTTCGGTTACTATGTTACAGACCCCGAACGATTTGGAATAGTTGAATTTGATAATAAGAAAAATGTTATTTCGGTTGAAGAAAAACCACAGAATCCTAAATCAAATTATTGTATTACAGGTCTGTACTTCTATGATAAAAGAGTTGTTGAAATGGCAAAAAAAGTTAAACCATCATTAAGAGGAGAACTTGAAATTACTGATTTGAACCGTCTTTATCTTGATGATAAATCTCTTAAAGTTCAGATACTTGGCAGAGGATTTGCATGGCTTGATACAGGTACTATGGACAGTCTTATGGAAGCTTCAACTTTTGTTCAGACAGTTCAGAACCGTCAGGGAGTTGTTATATCAGCACCTGAGGAAATTGCATATCACGAAAAGTGGATAACTAAAGAAGAACTTCTTATATCTGCTGATTTATACGGAAAATCACCTTATGGTGAACATCTCAGAAGAGTTGCAGATGATAGGTTAATATTTTAAGGAGATTGAATTTATGAAGATAATAGTAACAGGCGGTGCAGGATTTATAGGCAGTAACTTTGTTTTTCATATGCTTAAAAAATATCCTAATTACAGAATAATATGTCTTGACAAACTTACATATGCTGGAAACTTATCAACCCTTGAACCAGTTATGAATAATCCTAATTTCAGATTTGTTAAAGCTGATATATGCAATAGAGAGGCCGTTTATAAGCTTTTTGAAGAGGAAACTCCTGATATAGTTGTAAATTTTGCAGCAGAATCACATGTTGACCGTTCAATTGAAAATCCTGACATATTTCTTCAGACTAACATTATAGGAACAGCTGTTCTTATGGATGCTTGTCGTAAATATGGAATAAAAAGATATCATCAGGTTTCAACAGATGAAGTTTATGGTGATTTACCATTTGATAGACCTGATTTATTCTTTACTGAGGAAACTCCTTTGCATACAAGCAGTCCTTACAGTTCATCAAAGGCTTCTGCTGATTTGCTTGTAATGGCATATAATAGGACATACGGTCTGCCTATTACAATTTCAAGATGTTCAAATAACTATGGTCCTTATCATTTCCCTGAAAAACTTATTCCTCTTATGATTGCAAATGCTCTTGCAGATAAGCCTTTACCAGTATATGGTCAAGGTCTTAATGTTCGTGACTGGCTCTATGTTGAAGACCATTGCAAAGCAATTGACCTTATTATTCATAATGGAAAAATTGGCGAAGTTTATAATATTGGTGGTCATAATGAAATGAAAAATATCGATATTGTAAAAATTATATGTAAAGAACTTAATAAACCTGAAAGTCTTATAACTTATGTTACTGACAGAAAAGGTCATGATATGAGATATGCAATTGACCCGACAAAAATTCATAATGAATTGGGTTGGCTTCCTGAAACAAAATTTGCTGATGGTATCAAAAAAACTATTAAATGGTATCTTAATAATAAAGAATGGTGGCAAACTATTATTTCAGGTGAATATCAAAATTATTATGATAAAATGTATAATAACAGATAAAATATATTGAAAAATTTGTTGAATTGATATTAATTTATAATAGCACATTAAAAATCTTTTAATAGATTGGAGGTTGTAATTAAATGAAAAAGGATACAATTAATTCATTAACTGATTTGAGAGCATTATCAGCAATTTTTGTTGTACTTGCTCATATATCATGTACAGGTTATTTATTTACCAATCACCGAGGTCAATATGCAGTATCGTGTTTCTATATTCTTAGTAGCTTTTTATCAATGTATACAACAGATAAACAACTTAGCATTAAAGAAAATATACTTTTCATTTTCAAAAAAATTTTAAAATTATTACCTTTATATTATATATTTACATATATAATAGCCTATATAAAACCAAGTTTTTTTTATACAGTAAAAGCTACACCTGTTAATTTAATTAAATCATTACTTTTTGTTCCATATATAAATGATAATGGAATAGTAAGACCAATATTAGATGTTACTTGGTTTTTAGTATTAATTTTTTGGTATTATATTTTATTTGGAATTTGTAGAATCATTAATCAAAAAAATAGAGGAATAATATTATCTCTAGTATTATTTGGATTTTATTACTTAGGGCAAATGTTTTTTTCAGATAATCCTATATTTATTCAGTATAAAACTGGAGTTTTTGATTTAATATTAGGTGTTTTGATTTATTATATTTATAATAAAATTTATTGTAAAACAGTTGATAAACCAAATATAAAAAGTACTTCAATTATTAATAATGTTATTATATATGCAATATTCTTTGTTGGAGTATATATATATTCTTACATATACAAATTAAATTTATTTTTAGCTGAAGTAATTCCTTTTATAATTGTTTTGTTATTTGTTATATTTGGAAAAAGCAAAAAAATAAAAATTATTAGTTTGTTATCTGAAATAAGTTATTCATTATATTTAGTACATGAATTTGTTGTTAAAGGTTTTAGCAGATTGATATATAATTTAGATGAATTAACTATTGTTACATTTTTACTCTCTTTTTTCTGCTTAATAATCTCAATAATAACAGCTTTAGTAGTAAATAGGGTATTAGAAAAACCAATAAACAAATTGATATTTAATATTAATAAAAAGACCAGCTATAAAAAGTCAATACCCAAAATGAAAAAAATCAGGAAAAATTCTGAGGATTTTTAGGAGGAATAGGCAGATAAGGTCTGTTCTCTTTGAGAATAACAAAAATGATATTACAAAGCTTGCGTGCGACA